>NZ_JBFUIB010000007.1:0-60799 GCF_056402095.1 Peribacillus sp. P4_C12 | reverse complement strand
TTGTGGCGAAGTGGTTAACGCACCTGATTGTGGTTCAGGCATTCGTGGGTTCGATTCCCATCAGTCGCCCCATTTCGCGGGTGTAGTTTAGTGGTAAAACCTCAGCCTTCCAAGCTGATGATGAGGGTTCGATTCCCTTCACCCGCTCCAATTTATGGGCCTATAGCTCAGCTGGTTAGAGCGCACGCCTGATAAGCGTGAGGTCGATGGTTCGAGTCCATTTAGGCCCACCATATTCATATTGTTCCGCAGTAGCTCAGTGGTAGAGCATTCGGCTGTTAACCGAACGGTCGTAGGTTCGAGTCCTACCTGCGGAGCCATGGGGAAGTACTCAAGAGGCTGAAGAGGCGCCCCTGCTAAGGGTGTAGGTCGCGTRAGCGGCGCGAGGGTTCAAATCCCTCCTTCTCCGCCATTTGGCCCRTTGGTCAAGCGGTTAAGACACCGCCCTTTCACGGCGGTAACACGGGTTCGAATCCCGTAYGGGTCATAAAAAAGAAGCATACATTCTGTATGCTTCTTTTTTTATTTATTTCTCTTCATTGATATAACTATCTTTTTGTTTATAAGGAATGTCTCCAAGCTGAGATTCAACATTTTCTTCATCTAATGTATCTTCATAGTTCTTTTTCTTTTTATTCGGGATACCCCTTATTTTTTTCCTTCGATATCATTTGCTACAAATCCTTCATAGTCTTCAGGAAATCCATCGGTTTCATCTTCCGTTTTATAAAGATTATTATAGCTATCATGATCGCCCGTGTAATCCGCAGGCGTTTCAGATGTACCAAATTTGCTACTTCGCCAAAGCTATCTTCTTTATCTACTATTTCACTTCCATGACGGTTTTCAAATTTATTTCCCTTTGATGGAATCAGTACGTCTTCTTCAACTGGTCGATCTTGTGTAGTCGGTCGTTCTGGGGCGTGCTCGACACAGTAGAGAGTGGTTGGTATGGCTTCAAGCCGTTCAAAAGGGATTTCTGTATCACAGGTTTTACAATGGCCATAGAAGCCTGCTTCTATCGCATTCAATGCAATCTTCACTTTTTCCATTTCAGATTGTGCATGCTCATCTAGTGCCTGGTTTCTTTCCATTTCGAATAATTCGGTTCCAAGGTCAGCGGGATGATTGTCATAGGAGGATGTTTCTCCTACAGATGCTGTCTGACTTTTATTTAGAAGTGATTGTTCATCATTTTTGAGCCTATTATTCAGTTCTTCTTTTTCTATAAGTAGTTCTTTTTTTTAATGTTGCGTTTGTTGTTTGGTTGCCATGTTTATTTCACTCCTTCGAAAGTTTATATCTCATTTGAATAATGGTTGGATGAGTGTCTTATCCATTACCCGAATCGGAGGGGAGGGAAACAAATTGGATAGGAAGCAAAAAAGGACTGAGTCAAAATCGACTCAGTCCTTAGAGATTAAATAAGATAGCTGATGAATAACCCAATGGCCATAAGCAGACCGAAGAAGGTGTTCGTTTGGGCCGTGGCTTTCATCGCAGGGACCATCGTAATAGGTGAAGTTTTACCAACGAAGCCTTTGATAGCTGCCAAGGCTTTCGGAATGCTTAGGAAGGCAAGCAAAATCCATGATGTAACGCTTCCAGCTAGGACTAATCCTACTAGCCATAGGTAAGAGAAGGCAAACATAATCGCCATAAATGTTAAGGCATTTTTTCTGCCCATTACTACAGGCATCGTTTTTCGACCGTGTGCCTTATCTCCGTCATGGTCACGGAGGTTATTGGATAAATTGATTAACCCAACTAAAATTCCGCTTGGTATTGCAATTAAGATAGCTGTGGTAGAAACAAAACCAGTTTGAATGAAAAAGGCAATCAAGATTATCAGAAAGCCCATAAACAATCCAGAAAAAAGTTCTCCAAATGGTGTGTATGAAATAGGCAGTGGACCGCCAGTGTAAAGGTAGCCGACAAGCATACAGACCAGGCCTACCCCAGCAAGCCACCAAGATGATACAGCACAGATATAGATTCCAAGTATCAGTGCGATGACATACATACTAAGGGCTAAGGTCATGATGAGTTTTGGAGTCATGCCATGACGGACAATGCCACCACCTATGCCAACAGATTCTTCTGTATCCAAGCCTCTCTTGAAATCATAGTATTCATTGAATAAGTTCGTTGCAGCTTGAATCAGGATACTTGCAATCATCATGGCTGCAAATAGTAGCCAATTTACGCCATCTTCTAAAAGTGCAATCATAGTTCCAAGTAGGACTGGAACAAAAGCTGCGGTAAGTGTATGTGGACGAATTAACTCCCACCAAATTTTCCAGGTTCGTTTAAGGGGAAGGTCGTCGTATTCTGTTTGCATTATTTCTCTCCTCAAAATCATTATTAGTTCCCTTGAAATTATATCAAATATTGAAATTGTTCACAAAAGGTTATCCTATTTAGTGTAGGAAAAGTGGTGGGAAGTGTCAATTGAATTTCATAGACGATCACTTCCAATATCAAGGATATTCTACTTCATTCACTAAGAATCATATAATAAGGAAAAAAGCAGTCATGAATCGTTCGATAAAGGGGCGTTTTATTGACATTGGGTTGAAGAGAGGTGTATCTTTAAATAGGTTAAAAAGCTTTTAAAATGTACATTTGGGGGGATTTTTTTGGCTATCTCAGAAGAAACTGAACAGTTTCAGGGACTGGCTTCAGCTATACAAAAGGCAAAGGACTTGAATGGTCAAGTTCTATTCAGTCATATTAAGAAAATAAATTGCAACAACCCCCTTTCATTTTATCAAGCTGGAAGAGAACGGTATGCGGGTGAACGCTTTTTCTGGGAGGACCCTGCAAAAGATATAACCATTACTGGTTTAGGCAACGTTAAGAAACTCCAAGCGGCATCAAATGCCGACCGTTATAGAGAAGTCGAAATGAGCTGGATCAAACTGCAGAATACTGCTGTCAAAACAGGAGTGACCGATATAGAAGCAACTGGTCCTTTACTCTTTGGTGGCTTTTCTTTTGATTATGAAACTAACAGTACGCTCCTTTGGAATCAATTCGGGGACAATCTGTTTTATATACCTGCCTTCATGCTATCGCTAGTGGGGGAACAAGCTTACTTAACGACAAACCTACTTTGTTCACCGGATGATTCAGAAAAACTCTTCATAGATATGATAAATGAACGGGAATCTTTCCTTATCGAAAGCTTGAATGGCACCGAACTGCGTGCCAATACTCTTGTTAAGCAGAAGGAAGTCAAACCTAAGGAATGGAAGCAGACGGTTGCAGAGGCTGTTGAGGAAATCAAGACAACAGATCTCGACAAGATTGTTTTGGCAAGGGAGCTGCGCCTTGTGTTTGAGCGTTCCATTGATTCAGAGAAAGTACTCGAGCAATTGATTGCTGAGCAGCCATTAAGCTATATTTTTAGTTTGGAAGCGGGCGGTGACTGTTTCGTGGGTGCAACTCCTGAGCGTTTGATAAAGAAGCAGGGTAATGAAGTCTTTTCTACCTGTCTCGCAGGATCGATGGGACGGGGGAAAACTGAAGAAGAGGATGCTTGTCTTGGTGATGAACTGCTTCATGACCAAAAGAATTTACAAGAGCATCAATACGTCGTTTCGATGATATCAAATGCGTTTGAGGCGGTATGTGAAAAGGTAATAGTTCCGACAGAACCGAAATTGATGAAAAACCGTCATATTCAGCATTTGTATACACCGGTCCGTGGAATTTGCAATGAGGGTGTCACGATTTTTGAATTTGTAGAAAATCTGCATCCAACACCTGCAATGGGCGGGCTTCCGAAAGAAGAAGCTGTCGCCCGTATTCGGGAAATAGAAGGTCTTGAACGCGGATTTTATGCGGGGCCATTAGGCTGGGTGGATGCCTATGGGAACGGGGAATTTGCAGTTGGGATTCGTTCCGCCCTACTACAGGATAATGAGGCATCGCTTTTTGCAGGATGCGGCGTAGTGGAAGATTCGACACCTGAAAGTGAATTCCAAGAAACGGGGATTAAATTCAATCCAATGCTAAGTGCTTTAGGAGGAAATCTTAATGAATGACCGAGATGCATTGACAGCGTATGCTGCTTCATTTGTCGATGAGCTTGCACAAAATAAGATGAAGCATGTGGTGGTAAGTCCAGGTTCACGATCCACACCGCTCGCTTTGCTGCTGGTAGAACATCCTGATATCGAAGTTCATATTAATGTGGATGAGCGTTCGGCTGCTTTTTTTGCCCTTGGTTTGGCTAAGGCATTAAAAGAACCTGTCGGACTTCTTTGTACGTCTGGTACAGCTGCTGCTAACTTTTACCCAGCTGTCATTGAGGCTTACTATTCAAGGGTGCCACTGATCGTGCTGACAGCTGATCGTCCGCATGAGTTGCGTGATGTCGGGGCTCCACAGGCCATTGATCAAATTCATCTGTACGGAAGGCAAGTGAAGTGGTTTGTCGAATTGGCTCTTCCGGAAAGTACCGATGAAATGATGCGATATGCGAGAACAATCGGTGCAAGGGCAGTATCGACAGCGGCAACTGAGCCAGCTGGACCCGTACATTTGAACTTCCCGCTTCGTGAACCACTTATTCCAAATCTGGAACAAGCTAAAGAATATAGGCAAAATAAAATGACACCGGCTGTGATGATTGAAAATGGTGCACTATCACTGTCTGATTCACATATAGAGGCGCTGGCAGCTACGTTATCACAAGCGAAACAAGGAATAATCGTGTGTGGAGAATTACGGCATCCAAAGATAAAGGAAGCAATTGTAGCTTTAGCTGAGAAGCTTGCTTTCCCGATACTAGCTGACCCTCTTTCGCAGCTAAGAAGTGGCAAACACGATAAAGACGGTATTATTGATACCTACGATACATTCCTACGTGATGAAGCGGCCAAGGAAGCTTTCCGGCCGGATGTAGTGTTGCGTTTCGGTTCTATGCCGGTATCTAAACCTTTATTGTTATTCATGAAAAAACAAAAACAGGCAATTACTTTGGTCATTGATGGCGGAGCAGGGTGGCGCGAACCAGCAGGACTGGCAACCAACATGATTTACTGCGAAGAAAAAGAGTTTTGCCAACGTGTATGTGAAAAAATTCCGAAAGCTACTGAGAAAAACTGGCTTGGTTTGTGGAAAACTGTCAATGGAGCGACGAAAAATGCCTTATCTTCCATCCGTGATGAAGTGGAGTTAAGTGAAGGAAAGCTGTTCTCGCTGCTACAGGATATGATGCCAATAGAATCGACATTATTTGTTGGCAATAGTATGCCAATACGGGATCTGGATACATTCTTTTTGAGTAATGAAAAAGGAATCAAAACCTTTGCAAATCGGGGAGCGAACGGAATTGATGGTGTTGTTTCTACCGCGCTTGGCGTAAGCACCGTTTCAGAAAATACAGTACTCGCAATCGGAGATTTAAGCTTTTTCCATGATATGAACGGATTGCTTGCGGCTAAGCTGCAAAAGCAAAATATCACGATTTTGCTGATTAATAATGACGGCGGCGGTATTTTCTCTTTCCTTCCACAGGCAAATGATAGGGAACACTTCGAAACGTTATTCGGCACTCCCCACGGGCTTGATTTTTCCCATACGGCCCAGCTTTACGGCGGGAAATACAGCAAGGTGCAAAATTGGGATGAACTGAAGCAGGTATTTACAGAGTCGTTTGAAATCCAAGGCTTGAAAATAATCGAAGTACCTACCGAAAGGGAGTCCAATTTGCAAAAGCATCGAAATTTGTGGAATTTTGTTTCCCAGGAAATAAAAGTGGTATTAGATAGGGAAATATCATGAAAATTGTCTGCAGAGATGTCACTTATTCTGTTGAAATAGCGGGAAATGGAGAACCTCTTGTACTTTTGCATGGATTTACGGGAAATCGAGATACATGGGAATTTCTCATCCCGCTTTTGCGTGAAAGATATACCTTGATCATGGTCGATATTATCGGACATGGAGGGACTGCATCACCAGTCGATTATCGTCGGTATGAGATGAAGCAAGTGACTGAGGACCTTAAGCATATTTTGGATGAGTTAAATTTCCCAAAAACCCATATCCTTGGATATTCAATGGGAGGGAGGCTTGCTTTGGGCTTTGCCTGTTTGTATCCTGAGTATGTAAAGACATTGATGTTAGAAAGCGCTTCACCTGGCCTTTTAACAGAAGAAGAGCGGGAAATCCGCAGAAGTAATGATAAGAAGCTTGCCGGAAAGATTCTTGAAAACGGCATCGAGGCGTTTGTCGATCAGTGGGAAAACATCCCGCTGTTTGAAAGTCAGAAAAGGTTATCATCTAAAACCCAGGCGGCGATTCGACAGCAGCGTTTGGAAAATAATCCTTCAGGCCTTTCCAGTAGCCTTTTAGGAATGGGAACCGGCAGTCAGGCTTCATATTGGGAAGAACTAGAATTTCTTGATTTTCCAGTGCTTCTTGTTACTGGTGAACTCGATCCCAAGTTTTGTCTGATTGCGGAGTCGATGCAAAAAATGCTGAAACAGGCTGAATGGAAAATAATTAATGATGCCGGACATGCGATTCATGTGGAAGATGGAGAAAAGTTTGGTAAAATAATAAGTGAGTTTTTAATGCGAAATTAAAGGAGGATTTTAAATGACAATACAATGGGAAACAATACGTGAGTATGATGAAATTCTATATGAAAAATATAATGGGATTGCGAAAGTGTCTATCAACCGTCCACATGTACATAATGCATTCACGCCAAAAACGACTGCTGAGATGATTGATGCATTCGCAAGAGCGCGTGATGATTCTAGCATTGGAGTTATTATTTTAACCGGTGTAGGCGGCAAAGCATTCTGTTCAGGCGGAGACCAAAAAGTACGCGGAAACGGTGGATATGTCGGCGAAGATAATATTCCGCGTCTAAACGTACTTGATTTGCAACGTTTGATCCGTGTGATTCCGAAACCAGTTGTAGCTATGGTTGCAGGTTATGCGATTGGTGGCGGTAATGTATTGAATGTGGTATGTGACTTAACAATTGCCGCTGACAATGCAGTCTTTGGACAAACTGGGCCAAACGTAGGAAGCTTTGATGCTGGTTATGGTTCAGGTTATTTAGCACGTATCGTTGGTCATAAGAAAGCACGTGAAATTTGGTACCTATGTCGTCAATACAATGCTCAAGAAGCATTGGATATGGGACTAGTTAACACGGTTGTTCCTTTAGACCAATTAGAAGCAGAAACAGTTAAATGGTGTGAAGAAATGCTTGAGAAGAGCCCAACTGCACTTCGTTTCTTAAAAGCAGCGATGAATGCGGATACAGATGGTCTTGCAGGTCTTCAACAATTGGCTGGCGATGCTACACTTTTATACTATACAACAGAAGAAGCAAAAGAAGGCCGCGATGCGTTCAAAGAAAAACGCAATCCGGACTTCGGACAATTCCCTCGTTTCCCTTAATGAGACGCGTGAATCGATGAGACAAACAGCTTGGCGGATAATCGCCGGGCTGTTTTCTATATCTAAATGTATGGGAGGGTAAGCAACGATGGCAGAAGAAAAGTTGCCGAACTGGCTGAAAAACCGGGCACATCTATCACCGGATCGTCCGGCGATTGAATTTGAAGGGCGTACGTATACCTTTCTTGAACTACATACTCTAACCGGGAAAATGGCCGGTAAGCTAGCGAACAAAGGTGTGAAGGTTGGCGAATCATGCGCGGTTTTGCTCCGGAATCATATAGATAGTGTCGTCGTGATTCATGCGCTCTTTTATCTGGGTGTGAAGATCGTGATGCTGAATAATAAGTTAACGGCAAAAGAACTGTCCTGGCAGATCGAGGATAGTGAGGCAGTACGTCTGATATCGGAGGATTCCTTCTCTGAAAAACTCTCCGATATTCGTGACATTCTCACGGATTTCCAGGTTCTTTTAAAGGAAGAATTACCCGAAAAAGGCACGACAGAATTTCTCCATGAGTTTAATCTTGAAGATATAGCTACGATTATGTATACATCGGGTACAACGGGTAATCCAAAGGGTGTAATACAAACATTCGGCAACCACTGGTGGAGTGCGGTTGGTTCTATGTTGAATCTTGGATTGAGGGAAGAAGATTCATGGTATTGTGCGGTCCCGATTTTTCATATTAGCGGCCTGTCTATTTTGATGAAAAGTGTAATTTATGGTATGAAGGTCGTGCTGGTAGAGAAGTTTGATGAACGAGAAGCGAACCGGGGCATTCAGGAAAATGGCGTGACGATTATTTCGGTCGTGACGACGATGCTGAACCGAATGTTGCATGATTTAGGAAAGACAAGCTATCCAGAAACCTTCCGCTGTATGCTATTAGGCGGCGGCCCGGCACCGGTTCATTTGCTTGAAGTATGTAAGGGAAAAGGGATTCCTGTCTATCAGACGTATGGGATGACTGAAACATCTTCGCAGATTGTAACACTTGCACCGGAATATAGCATGACAAAAATCGGGTCGGCGGGGAAACCTTTGTTTCCTTCGCAGTTACGGATAGTTAAGGACGGTAAGACCTGTGAACCTGGTGTAGCGGGTGAAATTGTTGTTTCAGGTCCGAATGTGACGAAAGGTTATTTCAAACGATTGGATGCGACACAGCAAGCGATTACGGAGGGATGGCTTTATACTGGGGATCTTGGTTATCTTGATGAAGAAGGCTTTTTGTATGTGCTTGACCGACGCTCCGATTTAATCATCTCCGGTGGCGAAAATGTCTATCCGGCTGAAATTGAAAATGTTCTAAGTAAGCACCCGGCTGTTTTCGAGGCGGGAGTTACGGGAACAGACGATGAAAAATGGGGACAGGTACCACTCGCATTTGTCGTCTTACATCAAGGTGCAGAGTTGAAAGAGACCGAGCTTTTGAATTATTGCGGGGACTCCTTGGCTACTTATAAAATTCCCCGGAATGTTATTTTTTGTGAGGAGCTTCCCAGGAATGGTGCGAGTAAACTGCTGCGAAGGGAATTGAAGAAGAGAGTGGGGAAACAACGATGAAGTTATCCTCCATCTCATTACGGCTCATTACGGCCCCTTTAAAGCAACCGTTTAAGACCCACCTCGAGATGGTAAGCGAACGCGAAGTGATTGTTGTCGAAGCCAAAGATCAAGATGGGCTAATCGGATACGGTGAAGCGGTGCCATTTACAAGTCCTTGGTACACCGAGGAAACGGTTAAAACCTGCTTTCATATGTTGGAGGATTTCTTAATTCCGTTGACATTGGCTGGTCAGTTTAAGCACCCTAATGAACTGCCAAGCTTATGGAGTGGAATAAGAAGGAATGCGATGGCGAAGTCAGCTCTAGATCAGGCGATTTGGGATTTATATGCGAAGCAGAAGGGATTCTACCTCGGACAGTTGTTTGGAGGGGAACGGAGCGAAGTTGCGGCTGGTGTTGTCGTTGCATCGGATAATATCGGTGATGCGATGCGTCAGATTGACGATTTTTCCGCATTCGGGTATCAGCGGTATAAAATAAAAATCAATCCTAAAAATGACTTGGAGTTTCTATCAGAAATTCGGCGCACCTATCCAGATATCCCGTTAATGGCGGATGCCAATTCGGCGTACAAGCTTGAAGACACTTCGCACTTGCAAAAGCTTGATGCGTTCAAGTTGATGATGATTGAGCAACCACTAGGGCATGACGACATAGTCGAACATTCTGTTTTGCAAAAGCAGCTGCAGACGCCAATTTGTCTTGATGAAAGCATCAATTCCTATCATGATGCGAAAAATGCACTTTTACTCGAGAGCTGCGGGGTCATTACAATTAAGATGGCCAAAGTAGGTGGCTGGTCGGAAGCGGTCAAAATCCATGATCTATGCGTTGAAAAAAACGTGCCCGTTTGGTGCGGAGGCATGATTGAATTTGGCATATCCCGGGCTCATAATATCGCGCTAGCCACATTAAAAGGCTTTACAATTCCGGGGGACATATCGTCATCGTCCCGCTATTGGGAAGAGGATATTATTGAACCGGAAGTTATCGTTGAAAGTGGCGTCATTCAGGTTCCGGAAAAAGCAGGAATCGGTTTTGCCATAAATGAAAAGCGACTAAATGAATTGACGACCTATAGTAAGCTGTACCGGTAAAACGACAAAGAGGTGCAACTCGCACCTCCTCTTTTGAATGTACTTTTTTATTCGTAAAGCCATCGTCATTAATATTCCTTAGGCTGTTTGGATAACAAGTGAGGAGCTAGATGCATATGAAGATAGGAAATAGAATGAAGGGAGACGCGTGAATAAATTTGTTCCGCTTTCTACTGTCTAATAATGCATTTCTAGCACTTGTCTTAGTGAACCCAAATGCTTTTTCTTCTATATTCATACCGCGAAAGATAGGGTTGTATCTTGTGAAGCCAATTATAATATAACCTGAATAATTTGATTGTTCGTAATGATTAATATGTCCAACATAATCATCATTTCCCCCGCAAATTGTATTTCCATCCGTCTGAATGATTCCTGTGTGTTAGTAACAAATAAAACAATCTTGGATTAAAATCCACCCCTTAATAAACTTTTTTAATAGTATGATACAAATGGATTTTTACCCTATCCATCTTATTCCTTTAAATAAAACGACTCATAAAACAGATACGGTTTTCAAAAATAAGTAATTCCTAATTCTCCAAAAGTCATATTTTTTTCGAAAAATGGGGCTTTGTCTATTTTTCCTTTTATGGATTATTTTGTATAATAGAGAAAAGTGAAACAACTAAGGAATAGGGAGGGGAGAGTATATGAAAAAGCCATACCTTATTGCAGAAATTCTATTAAGAAGAGGTGTTCCGGATTTTGTCATTAAAGAAGTTACAGCATTGGCTGAGTGTGAATTGTTTCTCTTGAAGAGAAAGTGGGGCATATATAACAGAACAACAGGAGCGTAGGTTAAGAAGCTAAAAGGGAACCGCTATGGTTCTAGTAGGTCCCCATATGTTCTAAGATTTTTTTAGACGGTATCGATTGACTGGACGGCCTATGCTGCCGTACTGGACATCAAGCTGAAGAACGTCTTCGCCGTGTAAGTATTCTAGATAGCGACGGGCTGTTACTCTGGCAATTCCAATTCCATCGGCAACTTCCTCCGCAGATAAAGATCCAGGCTGAGTTTTTATGAATTTTGTGACCTGCTCAAGGGTCGCACCATTTAACCCTTTAGGAACATCGTATTTCGGACTCGTTTCAGGAGATGTTTTATTTTGAAAGAGAATTCGGTCGAGTTGATTTTGAGAAATCTGATGGTCGGGCTCAACTTCCATACGAAAAGCATAATATTGCTCAAGTGTATGTTTTAGTCTCTCGAATTTAAATGGTTTAATTAAATAGTCAAAAGCCCCGTTTTGTATCATTTTTCGGATGGTTTTTTGGTCATTAGCTGCCGAAATGATGATGACATCCACATCAATTTGTTCTTTTCTTATTTGATAGAGTGTATCTACCCCGTTTAAAGAAGGCATGAAGATGTCCAAAATGACAAGATCCGGTTTAGATTGCCTGATTTTTTCAAGACCTTCAAGTCCATTGGAAGCTGTATCAAAGACTTTAAATGCTTGTAGCCGCTCAATGAACTGCTTATTTACCTCTTGGACCATTGGGTCGTCTTCAATTAAAAGTACGCGAATTTGGTTAGTCATTTTGGTTCTCCTCTATATCATGCATGGGAAAAGAAAGAAAAAAGCTTGTTCCTTCATTAGGACGTGTTGTAAAACTCATTTCGCCATTCGCTTTTTTTACAATTTGGTCTATAAGATAGAGACCAATTCCTGATCCTTCCGCACCTTTTGTTGTAAAACCATACTCAAATATATCTTTGTGAATCTCCTCGGGGATACCGGACCCATTATCTTCAAGTACAATTTGGCAATGCTGTTCATCCTGATAGATGGATAGGTAGACTTGCTTTGGTTCTTCTGATAAATGTTTGAAGGCTGCAAAGGAATTTTCTATCAAGTTCCCGATAATCAATACGAAATCATGATGATCTATATCATTTGGAAAGCGGTCCAGTTTCGTATGTTTATCCATGATGAGTTCGATTCCAAGTTCCCGCCCTAAGGAGATTTTACTTAATAGTAGCCCCACTAAATTATCATCGTGAATGTGCTTCGTTAAAAACCTGGTCAATTCCTCTTGCTCTTCTGTAATTTGAAAAATGTACTGTAGTGCATCATCTAAATTCCCAAGTTGAATCAATCCTGCTATCGTATGAAGTTTATTCATATGTTCATGGTTTTGAACACGCAGGGCTTCAACGAATGCTTTGACACTCGTCAATTCTTCAGCAAGCTTTGCTACATCGGTACGATCCTGAAAGATTGCCACAGCTCCGATGGTTTTATCGGCTATTTTAATAGGTACCCGGTTGCTTAGAAGGTTTCTGTTTTGAACCGAAATTTCCTGATTGAAGATAGGAGATGTCCGGTCTAGCACTTCTGGCAGGCGGGTATCACTAATAATGTCATTGATATTCTTGCCAATCACCGCGCCACTGATATTTAGCATTTGCTTTGCCTTTTCATTAAAAATTGTGATGGTTTGATTATTATCTATTGCAATGACACCTTCATGCATCGCATTAAAGGCAGCGGTCCTTTCGACTAACATTCTTGAAATTTCATGAGGCTCAAGTTGAAAGGTTTCTTTTTTTATCCGTCTGGCCATGAGCCAGGAGCCGCATACGCCGAACAGCAGTGTAAGTAATAGAATAATCGCGATTTGGCCTTTCAAGTCCATGATTAATTCGGGAATTGTCGGTAATATGTTTCCGACGAGAACGACACCGATTTGTTCATTCTCCTTATCAAGGATCGGGACAAATGCACGGACTGAAATTCCAAGTTCGCCAGAAGCCTTTGATAGATATTCATGTTCAGCAAAAGCAGCGCTTTCGTCGTTGCTTTTTGATTGTGTTCCCAATTGGCTGAAAACCGGGTGGGAATAGCGAATATGTTGATTGTTCAGCACAACTATATAATCAGCTTGATGAATTTTTCTTAAGTTTTCAATCATAGGGTTTAGTTTTGTCCAACCTTCTGATTCACGGACTAATTTTTGTACTTCAGGTAGTTCGGCAATGGTATGGGCTGTAATCATGGAGCGTTTGCCAATTTCATCCTCCCTGATTGAAACGATGTTTCCAAATATAAAAATCCCGCCTATTAGAATCGAAAAAGCTACGATTACGAATGATAGCAGGGTAATCTTCAATTGAATCGGCATATGAAAGGATTTATCCATTATTTTTCCTCCATTACTTCTATACTTAATAGTAACAGAATTTCTAACACTTTTCGCTATTTTTCGCGCATTGTATTACGACAGGAAAAAGGCTGTGATAGAATAGATATACTGTGAAGCGAGCGGTAAGGAGATGTCAATATGCGTGCTTTTTGGGGGTACTTTGTTTTAATTGGAATAGGGTTGCTGATTGCGGTATATATTTCATTTCAATCGTTCTTTTCTAGCTCCAATTTTGATCTGCCTAAGGATGAAGAGCAGGTAGGAATGGAAGATCAAATTGTAATTAAGTTCAGCCATGTAGTCGCTGAAAATACGCCTAAAGGGCTAGCAGCGAACCGATTTGCAGAACTTGTTGATGAATATACCGATCACCGTGTCAAAATTGAAGTCTACCCTAATCAATCTTTATATAGTGATCATGAAGAAATCAATGCTTTACACGAAAATAAGGTGCAGATGATTGCTCCGACCACTTCTAAAATTACAAGCATATCGAAAAAGTGGATGCTCTTGGACCTGCCCTATGTCTTTCCAACGGATGCCGCCTTACAGGAAGCATTGAATGGAGAAGTGGGAGATGAGCTACTAGATCAGTTAAATACGATAGATATAGAAGGGCTAGCATTCTGGTCGAATAACTTCAAGCAAATTACAAGCAATAAGCCAATTCGCCATCCAGAAGATTTTGTAGGGAAGAACTTCCGGATTATGCCAAGTACGGTGATTGAAAGCCAATTTCAGCATTTTGGGGCCACAACATCTAAGCTGGAATTTAATGATACGTTCAAAAGCCTGGAAATCAATAAAACGGACAGCCAGGAAAATACGATTTCGAATATCTATTCCAAAAAACTATACGAAGTTCAAAAATATTTAACTATCAGTAATCACGGGTATTTAGGCTATGTTGTCATGATGAATAAGCCGTTTTGGGACAAGCTTCCGGTGGACATTCAGCAACAAATTCAGCGGGCAATGGACGACACAACGAATTGGCTATGGATCAAGTCGAATGAAATGAATCAAGCTCAGCTTCGAGAAATTGAGAAAAAATCCAATATCGACATATACACATTATCTGATAAAGAAAAAAAAGAGTGGATGGATAAAATGACGGTCATCTATCCGGAATTCGAGTCTACAATTGGGACGAAACTGATGGAAAAAATGGAAAGAATTCGTGAGAAACACCTAGAGAAATAGAAGAACCGGATCGGCAGCACAGCGATTGCCATGTTTCCAGAAGGAACAGGTGTCAACGGAACACTTTACATCTTGAGCCATGTACCTCCTTATATTTTACAGTTTGATGGTGGTACTAATATAGCTCGAGACAAAGAAAGAAACATTAAACTATAAAAATGGCAATAGCAAAGAAGAGGCGGACCCATTTGAGTCTGCCTCTTCTTTGTCTATTGCAACGCAGTTTGTAGCGTCTTGATATTTTTTTCCATTAAACTGAAGTAATCTTCACCGGCTTCGATATCTTTATCTGTCAAGACGGAAAGGTTATGAAGCTCAAGTGATTTCGCACCCATTTCCTTTTGAATGATCTCAGTCAGCTTAGAACTGATATTTTGCTCAAAGATGACGTAGTGAAGATTTTCTTTGTCGGCCATTGTTACGATCTTCCCTAGTTCTTTTTGAGAAGGCTCGTTTGAAGACGTAAGGCCGGTGACGCCAATTTGTTCAAGTCCGTATCGTTCTTCCCAATAACCATATGCGGAATGAGAAACGATAATCTTATTGGTACGACCCGATTCAACTGTCGTAGAGAATTTTTCATCAAGAGCTTTAAGTTTTTTAGAAAGTTCGTTGAATCTGCTGTCGAAGTAGCCTTTTTGTTCAGGCATTTGCTTCGTTAATTCGTCCTTAATGCTTTTTGCCATTTCAATGGAATAGATGGGATCTAGCCACAAATGGGGATTAACGCCACCATGATCATGGCCGTCTTCTAAATGCGCATGTTCGTTTTCGTGTGCATGCTCATCTGCATCTAAATGAACCGTTTCACCTACAGCGACTGTAGTGACGCCTTCTTTGCTTAAAATCGGTTCTGCTTTTGTGACAAAGCCTTCAAGATTATAACCAATATAGAAAAATAGGTCTGATTCAGCCATTTTCACAATATCTTTTTGAGAGGGATCAAATGAATGCTCATCAGTACCTGGTGGATAAACAGTTTCGGCGTTTACGTACTCTCCACCAATTGCTTCTGTGAAGTATTGCAAAGGATAAACGGTAGTGTACACGTTTAAAATGTCTTTATCAGTATCAGTAGTTTCTCCCTTTGAATTGCCACAGCCTGAAAGAAATAGCGCTGTAACCAGAAAARGGGAGAGAAGTACACTTTTTTTCATATAAAACTCTCCTTTTAAGATAATTCGTATTGATTACGATTTGAGATCTATGATTTAAAAACGAAATGATTACGATTTGACTTCTGTATAATACAAAAGATTACACAAGAAAGCAAGGTTTTTTTCTAGTGATCTTCACCTTTTTTCTTTTTTTCGGGAACGAGGTCAATACCGCCTGGATGAAAAGGATGGCATTTAAGAATCCTGACGATGGCTAACCAGCTTCCTTTTATCGGTCCGAATCGACTTATCGCTTCTAAACCGTAATGGGAACAAGTTGGGTAAAAACGGCAGGTAGGCGGTTTTAATGGTGAAATCACAACTTGGTAAATACGGATTATTCCCATTAATATTTTTTTCAGCAAGACGTTTTCATCTCTTTTCGAGTAAAATTCAATACCGTTAATTATAGCATATTTTTTTTGTTTCCAATAAGGTTAATAAAGGAACAAGCGCAAGGATAAATCCGATTAAAATAATAGGAATTAATTTTAAAGGGTGAAATATATTGTAATTCAAGGTAAAATAGAAATGACATACAATTAAGGAGTGAATTAAATGCCTTCAGTCGAAAGCTTTGAATTAGATCATAACGCTGTTAAAGCCCCATATGTTAGACATTGCGGTGTCCATAAGGTTGGAACAGATGGTGTTGTTAATAAATTTGATATCCGTTTTTGTCAGCCGAATAAACAAGCGATGAAGCCGGATACAATCCACACATTAGAACATTTGCTAGCTTTTAATATCCGTAAGCATTCTGAGCGGTTCGATCATTTTGATATTATCGATATATCACCTATGGGATGTCAAACAGGGTATTACCTTGTGGTAAGCGGCGAGCCGACAGTGACGGAAATCATCGATGTTCTTGAAGATACATTCAAGGATGCTGTAGAAATTACAGAAATTCCAGCTGCAAACGAAAAACAATGCGGCCAAGCGAAGTTGCATGATCTTGAAGGAGCTAAGAAATTAATGAATTTCTGGCTTGCACAAGATAAAGAAGATCTTCATAAAGTTTTCGGTTAATAAAAAAAGTTCCTGTCCATTTGTGACAGGAACTTTTTTTATTTTTCGGGTTCTTCTTTTTTCCCCTTATCCTCAGGTAAAGGATCGACCGGATCCACTGTATGCTTGTAACTGTAGCCTTTTCCAATTGTTAGGACCGATAAGGCCAATACAATCAGAATCACAATAATGGAGATAACTAAAACCGTAATCATACTTTACAGCTCCTAACGTTCACAATTTAGATTCATTTTAGCATAAGAACCGAGTCAGATAATGTTTCAATTTTCGAATAGAGGGAAATATAAGGGTATAACCAACTTACGGAGGTAGATATTTATGGCTCAGAAAAAATTAGGAACTTTAGTGAATAAGGAAATTGCAAACTTCAGTGTTCTTTATACGAAAATTCATAATTACCACTGGTTCGTGAATGGACCGCACTTCTTTGAACTTCACCAAAAATTGGAAGAATTATATAAAGAAGTGACATCCAACTATGACGAATTGGCTGAAAGACTATTGGCCATTGGTGAAAAGCCGGTTGCTACGCTTAAAGAATATTTGGAATTGACTACTATTGAAGAAGCAACAGGGAACGAAAATACAGAAGATATGGTGCAAAGTGTCATCAGCGATTTCGAGAAGCTTTCCGAAGAGTTCCTAGAAATTATCGCAGTTGCTGAAGAAGAAGATCCGGTTACAGCTGATATGCTGACAGGCATGAAGAAAAGCTTAAACAAACATTCATGGATGCTGCGTGCGTATTTAGGACATTAAGATCTTTTTGAAAAGCTCTACTTCGGTAGGGCTTTTTTTTAATATATTTGTACGATAGAAAGAGGTTCTGTGTCTATTTCACCAATAACTTTCCTAAAGCGGAAAGAAAAAAGGCATCCCATAAAGAGGGATACCTGAATGGTATGTATTAATGAATATTCCGAGGTGGAAAATGTGTAGGTTTCGTATCGTTCATGCTGTTTTGAGCGAACTTCCCTTTTAACGTTTCAATAATGTAAAGGCCCATTAGATTGGTTAGTTCTTGATCATCCATCTCTTGAAGCAATTCGAAAATTTCCTTCCTGTCCAGTTGTTCCAGAACCGCAAAAGTAAGCATATCAATGTCTTCTTCATCACCGGTCAACTTATTACGGTACATATTGTATAATTCTTCAATTAACTTCAAAACTTTCACCTCACATTTTTTAGAAATCCGTTATCTCTTTATATGTAGGTTATCAAAAAAACCTCTGGGTGCATATAAAAATTTGTAGGGATGCTTGCCTATATTATATGTTTTACCCTATGAAAGATACTTTAATCTATTATTTAACATCTTTGGTTTTCTGTAAACAAAATTTTCCATTGTATGAAGTGGAGAGTTACGTGAAAAAATAAGCGTAGGATTTATGGAAAGGGTGGATGAATGTGTCTGAAAATAGGAAAACGTATTACATTTGGATTCCGAATGGGCAAATTTCACAAGATAGGGAAGGTTCTCCGTGGAATTTTGAAATCGAAGCAACCGACAACGAAATCCTGCAGTTGCGTGAGTTATTTGATTACAATTATTCAGTAGGGGAAGAAAACTTTTATCGCGCCCACGTCCCGTATCTTCAATATCATTTTGACCGGGAAAATGATAAACAGGATATCACGCTTCAAAAGATATACGAAATGATTCATAAACTTGGAACTGAAGAAGGAAAGCGGCATATAGAGAGTATGGGAATTTTACAGGCAAAACGAACAGATGATGGCCTCGAATATTGAGAGGCCATCGTTTTTTTCAATGTGAAGAGAATTCTCGCTGGATAGCGGGATTTTTATTCCATATAATGAATGGTGACTCCAATAAAATGAAATAGTTTTTCTTAAATAGAGAGAGGGGAAATATGAAACAGTTTTGTGATATGAACGGATATAAGGTGGAATTCTCCGTGGATCCTGTTTTTGGGGAGGCGTGGCATGTTTTCGTTCTCTGTAGAATTCAAGAAAAGTGGGTATTGACGAAACACCGTAAGCGGGGATTGGAATTTCCAGGCGGAAAGAGGGAGACTGGGGAATCAATTGAAGCAGCGGCTAAGCGGGAAGTGTATGAAGAAACCGGAGGAGTGGTGGAACACCTACAATTTTTGGGACAATATAAAGTACATAATCCAGTGAAGCCATTTGTAAAATCGATTTACTTTGCAAAGTTGAGTGAGATAGAGTGGAAAGAAGATTATCTGGAAACGGATGGACCGATTCTATTGGATGTGTTGCCGGATGTGCTAGGTGAGGAGTTTAGTTTTATCATGAAAGATGAAATCGTGCCGTTGAGTTTAGCAAGGTTGGATGGTTTGTACGAGTAAATTGCATAGATTCACGAGTAAAACCCGAAAACTCACGAGTAAATCCATCTAATTCACGAGTAAATCCCGAAAACTCACGAGTAAATCGAACTAATTCACGAGTAAAGCCTGAAGATTCATGAGTAAAACCCCGTAAATATGAAAACTGCCGACGAGTATCGGCAGTTAGATTAATCCTTGATCAATTTTCGCTCGAGTAGTTCGACAAGTTGGTACATGATTGTCGCAAAGAAGGCAATAATCATCAAGGAGAGCATAACGAGGGTAAAATTGAAGACTTGAAATCCATAAATAATTAAGTAGCCGAGTCCTTTTGCTGAGACGAGAAATTCACCGACGATGACGCCGACCCAGGAGAGGCCTACATTTACCTTCAATGTCGAGATAATAGTCGGGAAGGAGGCCGGTAATATGGCTTCCCGGAAGGACTGAGCTCTTGTGGCACCGAATGTTTGCAGTACCTTTAGGTAGTTGGGATCGACTTCGCGAAATGCTGTGTAGACGACGATAGTGGTGATGATAATGGAAATGATCGCTCCCATAGAGATGATTGACGGAAAACCTGGTCCGAATGCTACGATGATAATAGGTCCGAGGGCGACTTTTGGCATTGCATTTAAAATGACGAGATACGGGTCGAGCGTTTTCGACAACCTCGGCGACCACCAGAGCAAGGAAGCAAGTATCGTTCCAAGCAGTGTCCCGATGATGAAGCCGAGCACGGTTTCGAATAGGGTCACGCCTGAATGGGAAAGAAGTGTTCCGTCACCTAATTTCTTTATAAATAGATGCCACACTTTAGAGGGCGAACTGAAGATGAGCGGGTCAATCCACCTCATCCGAGAAAAAAGTTCCCAACTGCTGAAAAAGACAATGAAAATCAGGATCTGATAAAAGCGAATTAGCCTGTTTTCCTTTTTCAAAGAGGTTTTATACTGGCTATGAAGTTGTTCAATATTCAAGGCTCTCAAGCTCCTTCCAGATCGTTTGGAATAATGCCGAATAGTGTGGGTGATTACGGGCATGAAAAGGTGTCAGTTCGCGTAGTTCATCAGGTACTTCAAAAGTTTTGTAAATTCTGCCTGGCTTCGCGGAAAATAGATAAATCCGGTCGCTCATTGCAATGGCTTCACCAATATCATGGGTGACAAGCACTGCCGTCTTTCCAAAAGATTTCAGAATTTCAAAAACAAGGTCTTCAAGCTTCAACTTCGTTTGGTAATCTAGGGCAGAAAACGGTTCATCAAGCAAGAGGATTTTTGGGTCCACTGCGAGTGTTCGTGCCAGAGCAGCTCGTTGCCTCATCCCCCCGGAAAGTTCACGCGGATATAATTTTCCGGTGCCTCCCAATCCAACATCACTCAACAGTTTCAACGTCTTTATTTTCTCCAGGCCTTCATTCTTCTTAATCAGCTTTAATCCTAATAAAACATTTTCTTCAATCGTTTTCCATGGGAATAGATAATCCTGTTGCAGCATATAGCCGATTGAAAAGTCACTGTCGGCCTTCAGCGGGTTGTTTTCGAGCAGGATCTTTCCCGAAGTGGGCGGGAATAGTCCAGCGATGATGGAAAGCAGGGTCGTCTTTCCGCAACCGCTCGGACCAAGAAAAGAGACAAATTCACCTTTTTCAATGTCGAGGGAAATGTCCGCGAGTGCGGTCGCTGCCGTCTGATTTGAAAAATAAGTATGGTGAATGTCTTGGATTTTTAAAAAGCTCATCGGACATCCTCCTTACCTCTAGCTACTTTGACACTTTTTCAGCAAAATCGGTGTTTACCAGTTCATCATGGCTAATTCTTGAAGGGAGCTCATCGGCTTCATCCATGATGTCTTGCAGATTGTTCCACTCTTCTTCATCAAGAATGGGATCGGTGGCAAAGGAGCCTTGTTCTTTGTAGCGGGTGATGACTGTTTCCATCGTGTCTAGATCGGTATCTTCAAAATAGGGCTGAATGACTTTAGCAATTTCTGATGCATCACTTTCCTGAACCCAGTCCTGTGCTTTTTTCAAAGCCCGCGTGAATTTCTCAACCGTCTCTTTGTCTTCCTTTAAATAGCTTTGTTTAGCCATATAAACCGTATAAGGAAGATGACCAGACTCGGTGCCGAAAGAAGCGACGATATAGCCTTTTCCTTCTTTTTCAAACACACTGGCAGTTGGTTCGAATAGCTGAACAAAATCACCTGTACCGGAAGCGAATGCAGTTGAGATATTCGCGAAATCAATATTCTGGATGAGATTCAAATCCTTTTTCGGGTCAATGTTATGTTTTTTCAACACAAACTCGCCTGCCATCTGCGGCATCCCGCCTTTACGCTGGCCAAGGAAAGTGGAGTCTTTCAGCATATCCCAATTGAAATTGTCAATTTTTTCACGTGAAACAAGAAACGTTCCATCGGTTTGCGTTAATTGAGCGAAGTTGATGACCGGGTCGTCTGATCCCTGCGCCACATAAATCGATGTTTCAGAGCCCACGAGAGCAATGTCCGCTCCATCCGTAAGGAGAGCGGTCATCGTCTTGTCACCGCCTGCTGTCGTTTTTAAATCAATAGTTAAGCCCTCATCTTTAAAAAATCCCTTTTCAATCGCGACATATTGTGGTGTATAGAAAAGGGAGCGGGTCACTTCGGCAACCCTGACCTTCGTTGTTTCTTTTTCCTTGCTGCCGCATGCTTCGAGCGGAATCAGAAGCAAACACATGAGTAAAAACATGACACCTGCTTTACACCATTTTTTCAAAATTGTTTCCTCCTCATAAATAGGTATTTTGCCTACCTTATCGTATGAACGGGTGAAAAAATATGTGAATGCCTATCAGGGGATAAAAACTGTTGGATGTTTTACAATAAAGGAAAGAGAAAGGGGCGTGGAAATTGGAGAACGGATCGATTATTTCAAAACAGCGGTTTCCATCACCGCATCCAGAAATCCATCTTTATTTAATTACATACATATCACAGGGCTTGAAGGTTAAGGGATTGCTAGCTGAACCGGTGGATGGTGAGATGCACGATGCCTTCTTATATTTACGAGGTGGGATTAAAAATGTAGGCAAGGTGAGGCCTGCAAGAATTATCCAGTATGCTGCAGAAGGATTCATCGTATTTGCCCCTTTTTACCGGGGGAATCAAGGTGGCGAGGGAGATGAGGATTTTGCCGGCGAAGATCGGTTCGATGCGATATCCGGGTTCAATCTGCTTGAGCAACATCCCCGAGTGAATAAGGAACATATTCATATTCTCGGATTTTCCCGTGGCGGCATCATGGCGCTTTGGACTGGAATCTATTGTAAGAATGCGGCGTCAATTGTAACGTGGGGCGGTGTGTCAGATATGTTTTTAACCTATGTAGAACGGGTCGATATGCGCCGCATGATGAAGCGAGTCATCGGCGGCACGCCTAAAAAATACCCAGACCAATATGAATACCGGACTCCGTTGTTTGCGATTGAAGAATTGAATGTTCCTGTTCTGATTATTCATGGTGAACTGGATGACAATGTCTCGGTTGAACATGCGTACCGGCTGGAAAAACGGTTGAAAACCCATGATAAAGAGGTAGAAAGCTGGTATTTTCCTCAATTCACACATTACTTCCCGCCAGCCGTCAACAGAAAAGTAGTCGAAGATTTAACAACTTGGATGAAAAATAAAACGGAATAATGTTAGAATGAAGTATACATTGGCCAGAGGAGGAGATATACATGGGCATGCCTATGGAACTCAACACCATGATCGTTACAAAAGGAAACGAAATTCGAGAACAAGAAAATATTTTCAGCCTAACAAAAGCAGGCTATCGGTTATATCCAATCGACATTCCAATTGACGTCCGTAAAACTATTCAATCTGACTCAAGCGGAACAGCAGTTATTCAAAAAGTTGAATGGACCAACGAAAAAACCACCATTACGTACCAATTGTTATCATTAAACTCAACCAACTGAATAAATGAAGTGCTTGCCGAGAAATAGTTTCTCTGCAAGCGCTTTTTTTTGGTTTGGTTGGTGGAATTTGACCTTTTTTGCGGAAATTTCGTCCTACACGCGAATAATTCGACCTACGCACTGATAAATCGACCTACACGCTAATAATTCGTCCTTAGCGCTAATAAATCGACCTACACACGAATAATTCGACCTACGTACGCATAAATCGACCTACGCGCCAATAATTCGTCCTACACGCGAATAAATCGACCTAAACGCCAATAATTCGTCCTGCGCACTGATAAATCGACCTACACGCTAATAAATCGACCTACACGCGAATAATTCGTCCTACGCACTGATAAATCGACCTACACGTCAATAAATCGCCCTACGCACTGATAAATCGCCCTACGCACTGATAAATCGCCCTACGCACTGATAAATCGCCCTACGCACTGATAAATCGCCCTACGCCAATAATTCGTCCTTTGCGCTAATAAATCGACCTACGCGCCAATAAATCGACCTACGCACTGATAATTCGTCCTACACGCCAATAAATCGACCTATGCACTGATAATTCGTCCTACGCGCCAATAATTCGTCCTACGCGGAGATAATTCGTCCTACACGCGAATAATTCGTCCTACGCGAAGATAAATCGACCCTCGTAGCTAATAATTCGACCATAACAATTTTCAGCAGATTTTAATCGTTCAAATCATATTATTTAAGAAGAATGATAAAATATTGTTAAGCTAATATGATGAGGTGATTTTAATGATTTTAGTAAGTTCTTGTCTAGCAGGTTTAGAGGTAAGATACAACGGTACACATAGCTTAGATGATAGAATTATGAGATTGTTAGAAGAAAAAAAGGCAATCACTGTATGTCCTGAGTTGCTTGGGGGCTTTTCAACTCCCAGAGAACCTGCTGAGATAATTGGCGGTGATGGTGAAGATGTCCTTAATGGGAATGCAAAAATAATCGAAAAGTCTGGTAGGGATGTAACGGATTTGTACATAAAGGGGGCAAATTTAACATTAAAAAAGGCTCAAGAAGTAGGTGCCACACTTGTAGTTTTAAAAGAAGACAGTCCATCCTGTGGCAGTTCGACGATTTATAATGGTGAATTTAAGGGGAAGAAAAAGGTTGGGAATGGAGTTACGGCTGCGTTGCTAAAACGACACGGTTTTACGGTAACTTCAGAGGGAAAACTGTTTGAATTTCTAAATGAAAAAGAGTAATCGGTAATATTCATTTTCATTAAAATTCCAGAAATACAGATACAGAAAGTGGGAGTATAATAGAGTTATTGTTTTTGAAGGGAGGAGAATATATGGAGGAAATTAATCTCTATACTTTGTTGTTTTTAATACTTGCTGGTTTTATTGCTGCGTTCATTGACTCTGTTGTAGGCGGAGGAGGGTTAATTTCCATTCCTGCTTTATTATTTACAGGGATATCACCTTCAGCAGCCCTTGCTACTAATAAATTGGCAAGCTCGATGGGTTCTTTAACGAGTACAATCTCATTTATTCGAGCTGGAAAAGTGAATTTCAAATTTGTCATGAAGCTTTTTCCGATTACTGTGATTGGTGCGATTCTAGGGGCATATGTGGTTCATTTTGTTTCCGCTGAAATCCTAAAGCCGCTCATATTAATCTTATTAGTTATCGTCGCAATTTATACGATTGTAAAAAGGGATTGGGGTAAAGACGCAAAATATAAAGGGCTAAAACGGAAGAAAATGATTATGTTGATCATCGCAATATTTGCTATTGGTTTTTACGATGGTTTTCTTGGTCCTGGTACAGGCTCTTTTTTATTGTTTTCATTTTTGATTATTGGATTTGATTTTGTTAAGGCTGCTGGAAATGCAAAAGTACTTAATTTTGGTAGCAATATTGCCGCACTTATTATTTTCTTATCAATGGGGTCAGTCAATTTTGTCTATGGAATTCCGATGGGCCTCGCAATGGTTGTCGGAGCATTAGTAGGATCGAACTTTGCGATAAAAAAAGGTGCTGCCTATGTACGTATATTATTTATTTGTGTCACCATTTTACTGATCGGCAAAAATGTCTTGAATTATCTTCACGTGATTTAATAAGAGGCGTTCAAAAGAGTAATATATATTATTTTGATATGTTCATTTTTACTTTTTCCCCAAAAATAAAGACTTTAAATAATAATACATGGCCGGAAATACTATTGGTATTTTTCGGCCATTTTTTTGATTCATTTTGTGTAATTCAAGTCCCAATGAACGCCAAAGCAATCCTTGACCTTAGCAAATCGTGCACCCCAAAAGGTATCTTGAAGTTCCATTAAGGTTGTTCCTTTTTCACGCAATGTCTCGTATAAATGCTGGATCTCTGATTCGCTTTCTCACTCCAGCACGAGAGAAATATTGGTCCCGACTTCAAGGGGATTTCCAGGAAACGTATCAGATACCATGACCAATAACTCACCTTTTTTAATCTTAGTATGCAAGATCCTATCATTTGCTTCTTCAGGTGTTGGGAAATCAGCGTCCCCGAATGATTGTATATCAATAACCTCTGCTTGAAATACTTCCTCATAAAATGCTAATGCATCTCTAGCTTGTCCATCAAATGTTAAGTATGGGGTAATCTGATGTTTCATTTTGAACCCTCCTTTTTATTTTTGACTATCATTTCTACAGGCAGACATTATAATCCTTTTAATACTAGGGAATAATGTAGCACCATTAACCTTCCTTTATAGAAGGGTTTCAATCGGACCAATCTTTATTTCAATAGGAGGTAAACCTTAAATTTACAAAAAGAAAAAACTTGCCTGACGAACGTTCGTTAGGTTATGATAGGATTATCAGAAATACAAAAAATAATATTCAGCAATGAAAGGTGAACATTATGAAAAGCGATGAAATAAAAAAAGCAGCACTCAAATATTTTACGATTCATGGTTATGAGGGTACTTCACTTTCTCAAATTGCCGAAGATGTTGGGATAAAAAAACAATCAATATATTCTCATTTTAAAGGGAAAGACGATCTGTTTTTATCTGTACTTAAAGACGCCAAGGAAATGGAACTGTCGTCTTATGTTGAGTATTTCAATATCATGAAAAAAAGTGATCCGGAAAAGATGCTATACGGATTTTTGGAAGAAATGATAAAGATGTTCCAGGAGGTTGAGAGTTTAAAGTTCTGGCTTCGTATGGGATTCTTTCCACCAACACATCTATACAATGAAATTCAGAAAGAGACTGATGATCTTCAGGTTCAACAGGAAGCCTTAATGGAAAAGATATTCGGAACATGGATATCCGCTGGGGTTTTAAACTCAGGAGATGCGCGAACCCTGACACTGGCGTATTCAGGCGTCATCGTGGCCATTATGGTCGAACTTGTTTATGCCGATAATCCAGACCGAGTTGCGGAAAAACTTGCGGCGTCATGGACTATTTTTTGGAGAGGAATTTCAAAGTAAGGTCAATAGCAGGAGATGGTATAAATGTCATTAAGAGAAAAACAACAACAAAATCTATTGGAGATAGAATCGACAGGAAAGGTCTTTCTGCGCTATCTGATTCCTTCTATGATCGGAATGGTATTGATGGCATTGAACTTTGTTGTCGATGGCGTGATGGTCGGCAATAAGCTTGGATCGGTTGCCCTTGCAGGAGTTAATATTGCAGGGCCCATTTATACAATCTTTGTAGCGATGTCGATTTGGATCGGGGTAGGCGGCGCAACGCTTTATTCACAAAGCATGGGGGCAAAGGATTATAATCGGGCACGCTTTATTTTCACCCATTCCATCATTCTAATCACAATATTCACCGTAATCATTGGTCTGATTGCCTACGCTTTTCACCATCAGCTTGTTTATGCACTAGGGGCCAATGAAGCAACCGCTCCCTTTGCAACGGACTACATGAACGTATTTTTAATGCTGGGTTTTGTTTTCACCCTAGAAAACACCTTAAGCATATTCGTCAGGAACAACGGTAATCCGAATCTGGCCATGGCATCTCTTATCGTCACAGCCATTTCCAATTTCGTTTTAAACTTCATTATCCTGTATGTACTAGATTTAGGGGTGCGCGAGATTGCATACGGAACAATCATTGCAGCTGCCTTGGGCATACTGGTTCTCAGCACGCACTTTTTCACGAAGAAGAACACGCTTCGCCTCGTCAATTTTCGTTTTGAAAAGTCACTTTTCATTATGACAATGATGATTGGCTTTCCTAGTTTCTTAGCTGAGATAGGTGTATCAGTCTTTACTATTGCTCATAATAATGCGTTCTCGCGCCTTGCTGGTACCGACGGATTAGCTGCATTTTCTATTGTCAATTATGCACATAGTGTTATGCTGTTGATGTTTCTTGGCATCGGGTCGGCAATACAGCCACTAGTAAGTTATTATCATGGTGCAAAAGATGATAAGCGGAAGCGCGAAACGGTTCGCATTGCCATTTTCACAGCAATTGGTGCAGGAATATCTATTACCCTGGTGGGACAAGTGGCGGCACCTTATATTGTAGATTTATTCGGAGACTTTTCTCAAGATGTAAAAGAGCTTGCTACAATTGGAATTAGAATCTTCTTTAGCGGATATATCCTAATGGGAGTCAACTTCGTTATGATGACCTATTTCCAATCAATTGGGCAAGTAAAGATGGCCGCTTGGATTACGATTGGACGCGAATTTATTTTCATGCTTTTATTCCTGCTAACATTGCCGCTTATATTTGGAATAAATGCAGCATGGCTGGCCATTCCATTATCTGAGGTAGTCATATTCTTAACCGTCTTACTTTATTTAAAAAGCGTAGGTTCAAACTTTGGAAAAAATGTCCGGTTAATTAAGGGATAAGAGATGAAAATTAGAAATTCCTAAAGATCACCAATTTGGTGGTCTTTTTTGCTTAGTTTTAAATCGTACAGTGAAGTAATCAAAAGATGCAATTGGGTACTAGGTCGCTAATTGGCAAGCCGAAAAGGATGTTTCATGCTGTGCATGTTTTTTACGAAGCCTCAAATGGACGATGCTGATCAACACTTCCCGCTTTATTATCATATCTTCTTTTTTACTTTACCCCAAACTGCTTAGTTTTTTGATATAAGTTAATTTTATTGTGTTTTCGTGAACTGACTAGAAAAAAGGCACTATGCAACCGATATTATTTATAGAGTTTGAAAATTAAAAATTATTGATTAATTGGAGGGTATTTAACGTGAAATTATCTGTATCAAAAAAATTATGGGCAGGTTTTTTGTCTATACTTATATTTCTTATGACTATAGGTTTCTTTTATCTCTGGATCATCACCGATTTGAATAAACAATATACTTTTTTATTGGATGATCGAGTGAAAAAGATCAATCTGGTAGATGAAATGATTAACAAACAGCAAGCTGTTTCAAATGATGTTCGTGGTTATATTATCTATAAGGATTCTACATATTTGGAAAATAGAGTAGTTAAAAACGAAATGTTTGAGGAGGCTTACGAAAATCTTGGAAAAACATTTACATCACAAGACGATATCGAATTGTTGGAAGAGATACATAACGCAAAACTTGAATATATGGAATTGGCTGAAGAGATAATTATCAGCATGCAGCAAGGCGATAGTGCGAAGGATCTAGATATAACTGAGAAAACGGATAAAGCAAGTGTCTTGGAAAAAACAATCTTGGAAAAAGCTGAAAAACTAAGTGACAATCAAAATGCTTATTTACAAGAGACTCGGGAAGATTTGAACGATAAAGTAAAGGATATGGAAAGAATTATTGTATTGCTAATAATCTTTGGATTCATCCTTAGTATTATTTTACCAATCGTCCTGAGTCGCAGTATTTCTCGCCCGGTTCGCAAACTTACAGAAGCAATTGGTCAAGTTGCAGGCGGTAATTTACAGATAGAAGAAATTCGGATTCGAAACAAAGACGAAATTGGTGAAATGGCCGGTGCTTTTAATAAAATGGTTGCGGAACTTAAAGCGATTGTCTTAAATATGAGGGATTCTTCGTCACAACTTGCTGTTCAAGCAGAACAAATGTCGGCAAGCTCTGAAGAAAGCCTAGCTTCTTCGGAGATGGTCGCAACAACTGCTGAAGAAAATATGAGAGGGACAGCTCGGCAGGTCACTATTGTAGAGAACTCAGTAAACTCTATGAATGAAATGGCTGCAGCTATCGAGCAGATCACCGAAAGTAATGTCGAAATGCTTGCCTCCGCAGAATCTGTGAATTCACTTGTTCAACAAGGATCTAACATTATAGATGATGTAACTACCCAAATGAATAATATAAACACTACGATTCACGAGTCAGCGAGCATAATGGAAGTAATGTCGAAGCATTCAAGTGAAATTCAAAGAGTTACGACATTAATTACGGACATTTCTGAGCAAACAAACTTACTGGCATTAAATGCTGCAATTGAAGCGGCCCGTGCCGGAGAAAATGGAAAGGGTTTTGCAGTAGTGGCTGATGAAGTCAGAAAACTTGCTGAACAATCAAAAATATCAGCCTCAGAAATTGAAAAAATGGTCAAATTGATCGAAGAGGCTACCGAAAAAGGCGTCGAATCAATTAATATTGGAAGTAAGAAAGCAGAAGATGGACTTTCTGCTTCAGCAAACTCACTCCAGGTGTTCAATCATATTAAATCCGCAGTTGGAGGAGTGAGTGAGCAAATTGAATCCGTATCCTCTGCTATAGAAGAAATTCAAGCGATGACCAAGGATGTAGCCGCTGGTGCGAATGCAATAAAAGAAATAGCGGTTACTTCAGCAGAAAGGGCAAATGATACAAGTGCTGCAACTGAAGAACAGCATGCAGCGACTGAACAGATTTCTGAAGGCGCTCAATCACTAGCAACCCTGGCCGAGAGTCTTAAAATGGAAGTGAATCATTTTAAAATCTAATATATAAGAAGAATTAGAAAAAGCCTAGCAACCTCTTAAAGAGTGTTAGGCTTCTTCTTTTGATTTATCGTTCTTTCTAACGTTAATAAATGATAAAAATTAGGATGAGAGGGTTGGCCGATTTATCATCTTATTGTTATCAGCACTCAATTTCTCTAAAAGTATTTCGACTATTCGCTTCGAGGCAAATCCATCTCCATATGGGTTAGAAGCTGTCGCCATTTTTTTATAGGTTTCTTCATTTGTAAGTAAGTCTGTGGCTAATTGATAAATTCGTTCTTCCTCAATTCCTGYCAATAAAAGGGTACCAGCCTCAATTCCTTCTGGCCGTTCTGTCGTATCGCGTAACACAAGGACAGGAACGCCAAGTGAAGGAGCTTCTTCTTGCACCCCTCCGGAATCTGTCAGTATTAGATGGGCGTGCGCCGCAAAATTATGAAAATCAAGCACCTCAAGCGGCTCTATTAAGTGAAGTCTTTCCGTTTCACCAAAAATCCGATAAGCAATTTCGCGGACTACTGGGTTTTTATGAAGTGGGAAGACGACTTGGATATCCATGTGATCTTCAAGCAGCCGTTTGACGGAACGGAATATTTCTTCCATTGGTTTTCCGATATTTTCTCGTCTGTGCGCTGTCATCAATAGCATACGATCTCCATTTAAACCGGATAGAATTGGATGCTCATAGTCTTTTTGAACCGTTGTTTTCAAAGCATCGATGGCTGTATTGCCGGTAATATGGATCGAATCACTCTTTTTATTTTCCAAAATGAGATTTTCTGCTGCTTGATTTGTCGGGGCAAAATGCAAATCAGCTAAGACGCCTGTCAGCTGTCTATTCATTTCTTCAGGATACGGAGAATACTTATTACCAGTCCGAAGACCAGCCTCAACATGACCAATTTGAATTTTATTATAAAAAGCGGCTAGGCTGGCGATGAAAGTCGTCGTTGTATCTCCATGAACGAGCACGATATCTGGTTGTAGTTCTTTCATAAGGGCGCTCAGTTCCCCAATCCCGCGAGTTGTGATCTCTTCTAATGTTTGTCTTTCTTTCATCATATTTAAATCGTAGTCTGGTCTTATTTGGAAACATTGCAGGACTTGATCAAGCATATCCCGATGCTGGGCGGTGACCACTACAATGCTTTCAATCGATTCTTGATGCTTTTTCAACTCCAATACGACAGGTGCCATTTTAATGGCCTCTGGTCTTGTCCCAAACACAGTCATGACCCTTAAACGATTTTTAGGCATTATGATTTCCTCGCTTTCTTTATTTCCTCCCTATTATAACGAGTTGTTCTTAAGAAATATTTATTTGACGCAACAATTAACAGAATATTTACAAAGTTAATAAGGACTTTATATTTCTTTAACCCCCACTTAATATCGTCCATTTACAATAAAAAGCAGGACGATGAACATTTTAAGAATAGAGGTGATAGGCTCATATGAAAAGTGTCCTGATGATTGTACAAAACTTTTATCCTGAAATTGGGAGTGCAGGAAACAGGATGAAAAATGTATATCTCAATTTGAAGCGAAGCGGCTATGAGGTAACAGTCATCACTTTGAAGCCGAGTTATCCTCACCAAAGTTTATATCAAGATGCCCATTTTTGGGATGAAGTCGATATTGAGGAGAAAGATATCATCAGGATTCAACCAGATAAAGTGAAGAGGTATACAAGCAATATGGGGAGACGCTTGCTTCATTATTTGGAAGCAATGTGGCTTTTCATTTATACAATCATTCGACTGGAAAAAAAATATGACTATGTGTTTGTCACGACACCACCTATTTTCCCGATATTTGCGGCATTGATTGCCAAGAAAAAGATGAAGGCAAAGCTAATAACCGATGTAAGAGACTTATGGCCCGAATCACTGCAGGGAGTAGGCGTATTCACGAATAAGTGGATCTTGAAAATGGCTTTTTTCCTTGAAAGAAAAATATATCAACACTCTAATCAAATTATCATCAATAGTCCTGGATTTAGGGATTATATCATTTCAAAAGGAGTAAAGAATGATGATATCCAATTCATTCCAAACTCGCTTACTGCAGACGAGCTGAACTTGAAAAAAAGGCTTCCACCCATTTCGGAAAATAGGATTAAAGTCGTTTATACGGGTAATATCGGACTTGCCCAAGATATTAAAAAGTTAATAGAAGTGGCTGAAAAACTGAAAGAACATAAACAAATTGAGTTTACGATTATTGGATATGGATATCGAATGTCCGAAGTGCAAGACGAGATTTCCTCTAAAGGCTTGACCAATATAAGGGTCATCAAAGCGATGAATAGGAGGGTGACTCTTAATGAAGTATCCTCTTCCCATATTGCGTATGTAAGCTTAGTTGAGAAGGATGTCTTTAACAAGGTGCTGCCTGGAAAAATCATTGACTATATGTGCGTAGGGAAACCGATTGTCGGTGATGTCGCCGGGCGTGCCAGACAAATGATTTCAGAAGCGCAATGCGGGATGGTGGCAGATAGTAGAAAGGTTGATGAAATCAGTCAACATATTCTAACAATGGCCTCTGAGAAAGCTCTTCGCGAAGAGCTTGGAGAAAATGGCCATCGATATGCGGAACAAAATTTTCTATGGTCAAAAAATATTCAAGGGCTCATTAACGTGATGGAAGCATCTAGCTGACGGCATATCTGGAAAAGTGGAGGTAAAAATGGCGAAGACGGTATGTATGTTTGTGTGGAATCATTTTACCAACGATGCACGGGTTCTAAGGGAATGCACTGCTCTTACCGAAGCAGGTTATGAAGTCGACTTAATTGCAATTCATAACTGGAAAAATGAAGAATTACCAAAAAAAGAGAAACATAAAAATGGATTTAATGTCATTCGAGTGAATAATCGCTGGGAAAGACTTAATAGAGTACTTAATATCGTAAAAAAAACAAAAAATAAGATGTTTGAATTGACCGTTCTCACTTTATTGGTTTGGAATACCTTGTTGAACATGAACCTGATAACGGGCTGGATCAGTACTGTCGTATTAGTCGGTGTTATGGCGCTTCTTGCAATAATCGCCACAATTGTGACGAAAACAAAGCTACCGATTCTTTTGACAAGAAGCTATATTTTTTTTCAAATGGTTCATTACGGCCGGAAAAAGAGGTATGACTTTTACCATTCGAATGATTTGAATACGCTAATGCAGGGAGCGATCAGCAGTAAATTTCTAAGACGTAAAAAGCTCATATATGATTCTCATGAAGTTCAAACAAGCAGAACCGGTTATAATAGCCGGATTTACGGGATACAAGAGAAGTTTCTATTAAAATTTGTCGACGAAATGATCGCCGAAAATCATACTCGTGCTAAATATAATGAAGACTTATACGGTCTGTATCCGAATGTGGTCCATAACTACCCAATCCCTACATTGCCTGAGGAAAGTACAGTCGTGGATTTACACGAGTTGCTCATGCTGCCAGAGGACGAGCCGATATTGTTATATCAAGGTGGCATTCAAACAGGCAGAGGGCTAGAGAAAGTGGTTGAGGCTGTGCCAATGATGGAAGCAGGAACGCTAGTTTTTATAGGAGATGGAAAGATCAAGCCTGAATTAATAAAAAAGGTAGAGTCAATGGGTCTCGAACATCGGGTGAAATTTATCCCGAAGGTACCGGTTGACGATTTGCTTCATTATACCAAAAACGCATATTTAGGTTTTCAGGTATTGAATAATGTCTGCTTTAATCATTATTCTGCTTCTTCCAATAAGTTATTTGAATATATGATGAGCGGAGTACCCGTCATCGCCTGTAGCTTTCCAGAAATTCAAAAGGTAGTCGAGACTGAGAAAATTGGTGTGTGTGTCGACTCCCATGATCCCCGTTCTATTGCGGACGGAGTCAATTATTTATTAAAGCATCCAGAAAAAAGAGCGGAAATGAGCAGCAACTGTCTGAATGCCCGCCTTAAATACAATTGGRAACAAGAGAAAGAAATCTTCATCCAAATCTATCAATCAGCTTAACAATAACTAGAATACTAGAAGAAAATATGATGAGGAGTGGTTATTATGAAATTATGTACAATGGGACTAGGTTATATAGGACTTCCAACATCTTTAATGTTCGCAAAACACGGTGTAGATGTTGTTGGCGTGGATATCCATCCTGATGTTATTACTAAATTGAATAATGGAAAGCTCCATATTGAAGAACCTGGACTAGAAGAAGTGTTAAATGAAGCGCTTGATGCTAAAAGATTTCGTGCTACCTTGAATCCGGAGTCTGCGGATGTTTTCATCATTGCGGTCCCAACTCCAAACAATGAAGATCAACACCAATCCTGTGATCTAACCTATGTTATGCAAGCAACTTCAAGGATTCTTCCTTTTGTTCAGAAGGGAAATGTCATCATTATCGAATCGACGATTGCACCAAGGAGCATGGATGATCATATCAAGCCATTGATTGAGATGACAGGGCTAACGATCGGGCAAGACATCTTTCTCGTACATTGTCCGGAACGTGTCTTGCCAGGGAGAATACTAGAAGAATTGGTGCATAATAACCGAATCGTTGGCGGCATCACAGAAGCCTGCTCCCACAAAGGAAGTCTTGTCTATGAAACTTTCGTTAAAGGGGAAATCATTCGTACGGATGCGAAAACGGCTGAAATGTCCAAGCTGATGGAAAATACCTTCCGTGATGTGAATATTGCTCTTGCGAATGAGTTGGCTAAAGTTTGCTTCGAATTGGATATCAATGTATTGGATGTCATATCAATGGCAAATAAGCATCCACGTGTAAATATTCATCAACCAGGACCAGGGGTAGGTGGACATTGTCTCGCGGTCGATCCTTATTTCATTGTCGCTAAAGCTCCTGAGACAGCTAGAATCATCAAATTAGCCCGCGACACGAACGTTTCGATGCCGTATTATATCGTCAATTGTGTCAGGATGTTACTTGAGGGGATCCGTAAACCAAAGGTAGCGGTTTTTGGACTTGCCTACAAAGGAAATGTAGATGATATCCGTGAAAGCCCAGCCATTGATGTTGTAAATATCCTAATGAGCATGGATCAGGTGGAAGTATCCTTGCATGACCCACATGTCCAATCTGGGAAAATGCCAGTCGTTTCTGTCGAAGACGCTGTAAAAGATGCCGACCTGATTCTTGTCTTAACCGATCATAATGAATTTAAAGAAATGGATTATGATAAACTATCGAACAAGATGGCTCATAAAATGATTTTGGATACTCGGAATTGCATTGATGCTAATAAACATAACATCCAAATTGCCAACTTAGGCAATGTATTCGAATATAAAACAGAACATTTGAAAGAAGTAAGGAAAAAAATGATTATCTAATAAACAACTGATTCTGCAAGGCCGGATATGATAGGGATATAAAGGGTGTTGACTCAGTCAGCACCCTTTATAGTTGTGCAACATGTTAAAAAAATCATTTGAAATAATAATAGGGATCGGATAATTATTATATGTTCTGTAAATATGAATTCCTATGGGACATGGGAAGAGCAGAATTGGTTGGCCTGGCCCCACCTACTCGCTATTTATAGGTGGCGGACCAAGAGGGAGTGGAATCATACGTATGAAAAAAGTATGATGAACTTTCTAGTTTATTATATTGGCAAACAGGATGTAGAGGATTTGGCTCAGGAGACCTTTGTCTGGGCTTTTGTGAAACAAAGGGGAAGACACCATCTGGAACATAGGAGACAGCCTCTTGGCTGTTTTTAATTCAAAAATACTGGCGCTTCAGGTTAATGTGGCTTTTACAGGAGTGAGATCGTGATGGTCGATTTATCGTTTAGATTAGTCAGTTTATAAAGAAAGGACCAAGCAAGTTTCGCTTGGTCCTTTTGTTTTCTATTAATTAAGATTAAGCAGTCGGTCCGCCAAGTTCTTCAATTTCACTTGGAACGTTTCCGAATTTTTTAAAGTTTGCACGGAATTGAGCAGCAAGAGCTGTTGCTGTTTGTTTATATGCAGCAGGATCTGCCCAAGTCTTGATTGGTTGAAGCACTTCGTCAGGAACACCAGGAACATGAAGTGGAATATCCAAACCGAAGATATCGTCTTTGATTGTCTCGATGTTTGCTAATTCGCCTTCAAGTGCTGCTTGTACCATCGCACGAGTGTAAGCAAGTTTCATACGGCTACCAGTTCCGTATGCACCGCCAGTCCATCCAGTGTTGACAAGGTATACTTTTGCACCATGCTCGTCAATTTTATCTCCAAGCATTTCAGCATAGCGTGTAGCAGGAAGGGGCAAGAATGGTGAACCGAAGCATGTTGAGAATGTAGCTTCTGGTGAAGTTACTCCTCTTTCAGTACCAGCCAATTTACTTGTGTACCCACTTAAGAAATGGAACATTGCTTGTTCTTTAGAAAGTTTGCTGATTGGAGGCAGTACGCCTGAAGCATCAGCAGTTAAGAAAATGATTGTATTTGGGTGTCCTGCGATACTTGGGTTCACGATGTTATCAATCGCTTGCATTTGGTATGCAGCACGAGTGTTTTCTGTTAATGAACTATCATCGTAGTTTGCTTCACGTGTTTCCGGGTCAACAACTACGTTTTCCAATACGGCACCGAAACGGATGGCATCGAAAATTTGCGGTTCTTTTTCACGTGAAAGGTTAATGGTTTTTGCATAGCAGCCGCCTTCGATGTTGAATACACCGTTAGAAGACCAGCCGTGCTCGTCATCACCAATCAGTTTGCGATTAGTGTCTGCAGATAAAGTTGTTTTACCAGTACCAGACAGTCCGAAGAATAAAGCGACATCTCCTTCACGTCCTACGTTAGCAGAGCAATGCATTGGAAGAATTCCAGCTTCTGGAAGTAGGTAGTTCATGATTGAGAAGATCGATTTTTTCATTTCACCTGCATATTCCGTTCCACCGATTAAGATAGTACGGCGTTCAAATGACACGATGATGAATGTTTCGGATTGAGTTCCGTCCACTTCTGGATCTGCTTTGAAATTAGGTGCAGAAAGAATCGTGAATTCTGATTCGTGACCTCTTAGTTCTTCTTCATTTGGACGGATGAACAAAGTGTGAGCGAAAAGATTATGCCAAGCATATTCATTTACAACTTGGATGGGAAGGCGTGAGGTTTCGTCTGCGCCAGCGAAACCTTTGAAAACAAAGATCTCTTCTTTTGCTTTTAGGTAGTCAACTACTTTATTATATAGTTTATTGAATACTTCTTCAGAGATTGGTTGGTTTACGGAACCCCAATCTACTTTGTCTTTCACAGAAGCTTCGTCTACGATATATTTATCTTTAGGTGAACGGCCAGTATATTTGCCTGTTTCAGCTTTTACTGCGCCAGTTGATGTCAAAACGCCTTCGTTTCTGCTTAATACTTTTTCAACCAATTGGGGAACTGAAAGTTGAGTTTGCACATTATTTCCTGACAATAATTGGTGTAACTCATTAGAAACATCTACAGAATTCATATATGAGGTACCTTCCTTTGTTTTAAGTTTTTATATTACAATTAGTATAACACATTCACTTAAATAGTCTATACTATTTATTTTTTTTTGTGATTATTTTTTATATGGTTTCCTTAATCATTTTTTAAAATGCGTTATGAACCGAGTTCGGGTTCCTGCATATACTTGAATGAGGAATCTGAACTGGGTGGTGTAATTAGGAAGAAAGCCCATTATCAAGATTAGAATTTTGATCGAATGGGTCTCGTTTCAGGAATATAAAAAAGGTTTGATTCTTTTATTTAATAGGAAGAAATTAAGAAAAGAACAACTTACTATTACATCAAAAGGCAAAATCCTAAAAAGTTTTATGCGGTTCGAATTCCGCTTTTTCATGTTCTTTTATCTATGGTAATTTTCTACATTTTCGTTGGTTTTCTACATCGAAAATCCAATAATGACAGAGCATTAGCACATTTTTTTTCGTGAAAGCTGTGATGGGGAAAAATGTTCTTTTTCGAAAAGCATTGACAGATTCCGACCAAATACGATAATATCTTAAATTGTACGGATTCTCTTATCCCGAGTTGGTGGAGGGACAGGCCCTTTGAAACCCAGCAACCTGCCATATTGAACTTGACTCCAAGATCAATCGCCGAAAATAAAGCGATAGTTCTTCAAGGAATAGTGGTGATGGTGCTAACCTGAGCAAGGTAAAAAACCCTTGAACGATAAGAGTGAAAGGATAGATGACAGAATTTTAAACCTTTCCTCATTTGCCAGGGAAGGTTTTTGTGTTTTTTAGTAATTCTGTGTCTATAGTTGAAGCTAATAAGGGAAAACGAGTTCCGTAAAAAATCAGGCTTTTGCCTACAACATACTAACTTCCAAGGAGGAAATATGATGTCAAAGAAACGTCTATTTACTTCTGAATCTGTTACAGAGGGCCATCCGGACAAGATTTGTGATCAGATTTCAGATTCCATTTTAGATGCTATCCTTGCTAAGGATGCAAATGCACGTGTTGCGTGTGAAACAAGTGTAACAACAGGTCTTGTACTTGTTGCTGGTGAAATTACAACGTCCGCTTATGTGGATATTCCACGTATCGTTCGTGATACGATTGCAGGAATTGGTTACACACGTGCGAAATACGGTTTCGATGCTGAAACTTGTGCCGTATTGAGTTCTATTGATGAGCAATCTGCTGATATCGCAGCTGGCGTAGACAAAGCGTTGGAAGCTCGTGAAGGAACTATGTCAGATGAAGAAATCGATGCAATCGGTGCAGGGGACCAAGGGCTTATGTTCGGTTTTGCCTGCAATGAAACAGAAGAGCTTATGCCACTTCCGATTTCATTAGCTCATAAACTTTCATTCCGCTTGTCTCAAGTTCGTAAAGATGAAACGCTTGCTTACTTACGTCCTGATGGTAAAACACAGGTAACGGTGGAGTATGATGAAAATAATCAACCTGTAAGAGTTGACACAATTGTTATTTCAACACAACATGATCCAGAAGTAACTCTTGAGCAAATTCAAGCTGACTTAAAAGAACATGTGATTAAAGCAGTTGTACCAGCTGAATTAATCGATGCTGGGACTAAGTACTTCATTAACCCAACTGGTCGTTTTGTAATTGGCGGACCTCAAGGGGATGCTGGTCTTACTGGACGTAAAATCATCGTTGATACGTACGGCGGCTACGCTCGTCACGGTGGCGGTGCATTCTCCGGTAAAGATGCAACAAAAGTTGACCGTTCTGCGGCATACGCTGCTCGTTACGTTGCGAAAAACATCGTAGCTGCTGGCCTTGCTGACAAAGCGGAAGTACAATTGGCATACGCAATTGGTGTGGCAGAGCCTGTATCAATCTCGATTGATACATTCGGAACAGGAACAGTAAGCGAAGAAGTACTAGTTGATCTAGTACGCGCTAACTTTGACCTGCGTCCAGCTGGTATCATCAAAATGCTTGATCTTCGTCGCCCAATCTACAAACAAACAGCTGCTTACGGACACTTTGGCCGTACAGATGTTGATCTTCCTTGGGAACGCACAGATAAAGCTGAAATTTTAAAAGCACAAGCGTAATCAAATAAAAGTAAAAGGTGCCTCGCAACTAGCGAGGCACCTTTTTCAATTGTGAAATGGAATAAATTTGTCGACTGAGGGAATAATTCAAGAAATCCTATTTAAACCAGCCATTTAGGTTTTTACTCGTGAATTATGTAGTTTTACTCGTGAGTTTTAGTTTTTTACTCGTGAATTATGCAAGTTTACTCGTGAGTTTACATGAATTATTTAATGCGTTCTGCATGTTTATAGTATTGTCCTTTTTCAGCATATTCTCGGACGATACGTTCCATATCCTTGCGATCTTCATCGTTAATTTCGCGTACGACTTTAGCTGGACGGCCGAATGCCAATGTGTTTGGTGGTATGATTTTACCTTGGGGGACAAGACTTCCAGCACCGATAAAAGCTCCTTCCCCGATTTCTGCTGCATCAAGTACAATCGACCCCATGCCGATTAGAGCTCCTTTACGAACTTTACAGCTATGTAAAATAACCTGATGGCCTATGGTTACTTCGTCTTCGATAATTAATGGATTATTTGGACTTTGGTGAAGAACGCTGTTATCTTGTACACTTACTTTATTACCGATTATAGTAGGGGCAACGTCGCCACGTATAACGGTATTAAACCAGATTGACGTTTCGTCGCCGATTTTCACATCACCTGTCACGACTGCATTTTCAGCAATATAAGCGCTTTCAGAGATTTCAGGTTCTTTACCTTTAAATGGATAAATAATCATTTTTAATCATTTCCTTTCCGAAGTAGATGTTTTTATGTATTATTTTAATATACCGTATGTAAATAGACTTGGCTATTTATAATAAAAATGTAGAACTTGTTAGACTTCCTTTTTGTCGAAAATCATGAATATGGTTATAATTTATATATATTATTTTTCAACTATCATTGATCGTATACAACAAGAGAAAAGTGAAAGGGGGATTTCGAATGTGGAAATGGGAGACAGAAGGAGACGCAAAAGGCGTCATTGTCATCATTCATGGGGCAATGGAGCATCACGGCCGATATAAGTGGGTAACGCAAATGTGGCTTTCAGCCGGATATCATGTTGTCATGGGCGACCTTCCTGGGCAGGGGATGACAACTCGTGCCTACCGGGGACATATCGATTCCTTTGACGAATATTTAGACGAAGTAAAAAGCTGGATAGAAGATGCCTATGAATATTCGCTGCCAGTCTTTTTGCTTGGACACAGCATGGGTGGTTTGATTTCGATACGCTTACTTCAGGAAGAAGAGTGGGACATTGCAGGGGTGATTTTATCTTCACCATGTCTGGGCCTCGTGACGAAGCCCCGCAGGTTCTTAACAGCCATTTCGCATGGATTGAACCTCGTGATGCCTAAGTTCAGAGTCGATTCCGGCTTAACACCTGAAATGGCTACGAGAAGTTCTGAAGTCCGTGAATCAGATAAAAATGATACATTATACATTACAAAGGTTTCGATTCGCTGGTATMGTGAGCTTGCACAGGCTATGAAGGATGCCTTTGAAGAGATTCCTGAATTTCAGGATGTGCCTCTTTTGTTGATGCAAGGCGGAGATGACCGAATCGTGAATAAAAAGGCGGTTCGAGAGTGGTTTAATTATAACTTGGCTAGTGAAAAACAATACAAAGAATGGCCAAAACTTTATCACGAAATCTTCAACGAACCAGAGCGGGATGACGTATTCCAATACGCATTGAGTTTTGTTGAAAATCGTTTAAAAATATTAGGGTATGTTGTTTGAAGGTACATACTGCTGGATAAATATAAAAAGCTGCTGAAGCGATTATCAGCAGCTTTTTTGTTTTATCCAGCGTTTGTAAGTAATTCGTTCGACTTAATGACGGGTGCCCAATAAGTAACCGGATACATAAATTGGTTCAAGTGTGTAAGTTCTTTTTTATTGGATAAGGCAGCAGACAAAAGGTAAATTGATTTGAAGCTTAAGTCATTCGCGAATAGGTCTAAGAGGGTCGCCTTCATATTCATGATCTCTTCATGTCCTTGAGTGGAAATCACTAAATCGAGTTGAGGCAGGAATTTATCAAAATGATTTTCAACCTGTTTCAGGTCTTCTACCGTTGTTTGTTTCTCTGTTAATGAGTTAAGGGAGCTGACAAATTCTCCATATTCTTCACTTGTGTCTCGTTTGATTTTTTCAGTCAATATATCTGTCAGTATTGCAGTCGACAAATGTTCCATTTTTCTGCACCCACTTATCTGTTTTTAATCATTATAATAGTTATAGACTAAAAATTCAAAAAGTTCTGTTTGGTAATATTTTTAGATGATTTGTTTGCATTAAGAATAGTTATCCCTTTAACAAGGGGATGAATATATCTCAACCTATCTAAGGGGAAAGGTGTTAAATGTAAATGTAGCCTAGAGCGAATTTAGTAATGACTGCTTTTTTTGTTCATTCTTATCAGGAAGTTTGCTTTAACAAAGAGGAAAAAAATCATATTTTTTAGGTAATAGTCACTGGCCTGTCCTGAAACATGTGTACTATTGCTTTACTCATAGCACATGGGAATGATTTTCGATGAATATGAAAAACACCGTTTTAATGAACGGTGTTAATTGTGGTTATCTCTTTTCAATTGCCACTATGAATGGCGGATTATTGGCTTGATTAATGAAGTCATATTTCAGGACATGGGCTTTTTGCTGAGGGAGATCCTGAACATAGTGTAATAATGCGTCCCGTTCAGTAGCACCTTCTGGATGACCGTGATAGATGACGAGGATGATGATACCTTCGGGAGCCATCATTTCGAACAGCTGTTCAATTGCAGATATCGTTGTATTAGCTTGGGTGACGATTGATTTGTCTCCACCAGGAAGGTAGCCCAGGTTAAAAATAGCTCCAGTAATATTCCCAAAATGTTCTTTGCTGATGTATTTGTTCATCTGCTCGTGTCCGTCATGAACGAGAGTGCAGCGTTCATGCATACTTTCAGCCTTCAGTTTGGCTGCTGTGATTTGAATGGCATCTTCTTGAATGTCAAAACTATAGACATGTCCTTTTTCACCAGTTAGTCCTGCAAGAAAGACAGTGTCAAAGCCGTTGCCCATAGTGCCGTCAACGGTAATGTCCCCGGGTTGAACTGCTTTTTCAAGCAGAAGTTTTGCGAATGGCAAAATGCGATCCAGCTTCATCGTGATGGTACCTCCATATGATAATTTTTCCCCTGCCAGCTGTTGCGGCGTTTCAATTCGGCATCAATGGCATTCAATACATCCCATTTATTGACGCTCCACATCGGTCCAATCATCAAATCAATCGGACCGTCTCCAGTTATGCGGTGAACGATCATTTCAGGAGGGATTATTTCCAACTGATCACAAACAAGATTGACATAATCGTCACGGTCAAGAAATTCAAGCAGGCCCTTTTCATATTGCTTGACCATGGGCGTCCCTTTTAATAGATGAAGTAAGTGAATCTTAATGCCCTGCACATCTAGTTTCGCGACTTCACGAGCTGTTTCCATCATCATTTCGTAGTCCTCTTGAGGAAGGCCATTAATGATGTGGGAGCAAACTCGAATGCCATGTTTGCGCAGTTTATCAACGCCTTCTTTGTAGCAATCAAAATCATGAGCACGGTTGATCATCATGGCGGTTTTTTCATGAACGGTCTGCAGGCCAAGCTCCACCCAGAGGTAAGTACGTTCGTTCAGTTCCGCTAAATATTCGACTACATCATCTGGCAGACAGTCCGGCCGTGTCGCGATGGAGAGGCCGATGACACCCTCTTGAGTCAGTACGCTTTCGTATTTTTCACGAAGCTCTACCACGGGTGCATGCGTATTCGTGAACGCTTGGAAATAGGCCATATACTTTCCGTCTTTCCATTTATGATGCATTCGCTCACTGACTTTCTTAAACTGGACGTCGAGCGGTTCAACGCGGTTACCTGCAAAGTCTCCCGATCCAGAGACACTGCAGAAGCTACAGCCTCCATGTGCGACGGTGCCATCACGGTTCGGACAGTCAAAACCGCCGTCTAGAGCAACCTTAAAAACTTTATGTCCAAAGTGATTGCGTAAGTGATAATTCCAAGTATGATATCGTTTGTTATCCGATGCATATAAAAACGGGTTTGCTTGATTCAAGTCAGCAACCTCCTAAGAATAATAAAGCGCAACATATATTATACAACATTCTGGCAGCTAGGTCTTTTTTCTAAAAATAAGCGTATAATGAATACTTGAAGGTTAAACATTGGCTACTAATGCCAGTATATCTAGTGAATGATAAATCCAATCGGGAGCTGATGGACATGACTGGTCAAGTTGAAGAAGCAATTAATCAAATGAAAAAGAAATTAGCCGAAAATAATCAGGTGATCGAAGTAAATGAAGATGGGTTTATATATAAAGCCACTTGTACCTTCAATTCACCTGCCTCGGACGAACAAATTCATTCCTTTGAACAGAAAACTGGATTGCTGCTGCCCGATGATTATAAAGAATTTTTGAAAATAACGAATGGATGCCGTCTGTTCGATAACCTTGAATCCGGGGGAGAAAATGATTTATACAGCCTGGATGATATTATTAATTACACATATGAAGACTCCTACGAAGGATGTTATAAGGTTGCTTGCATCTATCAAGATAATATCGTGATTGATGGGGAAGCCGTTGCGAAAGGCGATAAGAATTATTTAATGGTAAAAGGACATATCGACGATTTTGAAGAAGGCGAGAAACTCCATATGGGCTTTGCCGAATGGATTGATCAGTTTATTTCCCATCAAGGAGAGAAATTTTGGGATAAATAATGATTCCTCAAAAAAACTGATAATCCACTCGTTAATTGCTCAAACTAATCGAGATGATTCCAAATCATCCAAATGAGACGCGAAGGAGAGGGTTTGAAATGGCCACCAGACAATCCATCGATCATTTTTTAGAGCAATGTGAAGGGGCTCTCCATTTTGCAGAGTTTGAATTTAACGAGGCTTCACGGCAGGAGCATTATGATGATGAACAATTTCAAAATTCGCAAAGATATATCGAAGAGGCTTTGACGGATATGGAACGATTGTATGCCAGTTCGAATGCCCAACAACGAGATATGCTTTCTCGGATGCAACAGCAGTTGAATGAAATGAAAAATGAGATGATTTTACTGCGTCATTAAAGTAAGAATGGGGGCTATGGATGCATAGCTCCCTATTTATTTTTGAACAATTTTTCTCAAAAACGCATATATTATGAAAAACCTGTTGATAATGTTGGTGAACGGCTATTGCAATTATCGGTAAAATTGACTAGAATGTAATATAATCAAATATTCTCATAAAGACTATGATGAGGAGCAGTAGCGATTAGAACCAGTATAGAGAGTTGACGGATGGTGCAAGTCAACCTGGAATGATTGTGAACTCGCCTTGGAGTTACAGGTGTGAAGGTAATAGTAATGCCTGGCGTTTAATCCATGTTACGGATGTTTGAGCTGGGCGGTTTTTTAAGTATCGCCAATGTGGGTGGTACCGCGGGAAGATATACATAATCCTCTCGTCCCTATTTGGGATGAGGGGTTTTTTTATTGTTTTTTTATATGGAAATTAGGAGGAAATCAAATGAGTTTTGACCATAGAAGTATAGAAACGAAATGGCAACAGTATTGGGAAGGCAATAAGACATTTAAAACAGGGGAAGAGAGCGGAAAACGTAAATTCTACGCGCTTGATATGTTCCCATATCCATCAGGAGCGGGTCTTCATGTTGGGCATCCTGAAGGTTATACGGCAAGCGATATTTTAGCAAGAATGAAGCGGGCGCAGGGATATAATGTGTTACATCCAATCGGCTGGGATGCTTTTGGACTTCCGGCAGAGCAGTATGCGATTGATACGGGGAATGACCCAGCGGAATTTACGGAACACAACATCAACACATTCCGCCGTCAAATCAAGGCGCTTGGTTTCTCTTATGACTGGGACCGAGAAATCAACACGACCGACCCTGAATATTATAAATGGACGCAATGGATCTTCTTGAAATTATATGAAAAGGGTCTTGCTTATATTGATGAAGTGGCTGTGAACTGGTGTCCGGCACTTGGCACAGTTTTGGCGAACGAAGAAGTCATCGATGGAAAAAGTGAGCGTGGAGGCCATCCGGTTGAGCGCCGTCCGATGAAGCAGTGGATGCTTCGAATCACAGCTTATGCAGACCGTTTGATCGACGATTTGAATGATGTGGATTGGCCGGAGAACATTAAGGATATGCAACGTAACTGGATTGGCCGTTCTGAGGGAGCGGAAGTGACGTTCAATATCGATGGCCACGATGAAACATTCACGGTGTTTACGACTCGTCCGGATACTTTATTCGGTGCAACGTATGCGGTATTGGCTCCAGAGCATTCATTTGTTGATAAAATTACGACTACTGAACAAAGATCTGCAGTTGACGCTTATTTAGATGAAGTGAAACATAAAAGTGACTTGGAAAGAACAGACTTGGCAAAAGATAAATCAGGTGTGTTCACAGGGGCTTATGCAATAAATCCAGTCAATGGCGAGAAAATGCCGATCTGGATTGCTGATTATGTGTTAATCAGCTACGGAACGGGTGCTATCATGGCCGTTCCTGCGCATGATGAACGTGATTATGAATTTGCTGTTAAATTCGAATTGCCAATTAAGGAAGTTGTAGCTGGTGGAGATGTGACAAAAGAAGCATACACAGGCGACGGTCTTCATGTGAATTCTGAATTCCTAGATGGATTGAATAAAGAAGAAGGCATTTCAACCATGATCAAATGGCTGGAAGAAAAAGAAATCGGCACGAAAAAAATCACGTACCGTCTTCGCGACTGGTTATTCAGCCGCCAACGTTACTGGGGTGAACCAATTCCAATCATCCATTGGGAAGATGGCACAATGTCCGCGGTGAAAGAAGAAGAACTTCCATTGATTTTACCGAAAGCAACTGACATCAAGCCTTCAGGCACTGGTGAATCACCGCTTGCGAACATTACGGAATGGGTGAATGTAACGGATGAAAACGGACGTAAAGGCCGCCGTGAGACGAATACAATGCCACAATGGGCAGGCAGCAGCTGGTACTTCCTTCGTTATATTGATCCGGACAACACAGAAGCACTTGCAGATCCGGAAAAATTAAAAGAATGGATGCCAGTCGACATTTATATTGGTGGTGCTGAGCATGCAGTTCTTCACTTATTGTACGCTCGCTTCTGGCATAAATTCTTGTACGATATCGGTATCGTACCAACGAGTGAACCTTTCCAAAACCTATTCAACCAAGGAATGATCCTTGGAGAGAATAATGAAAAAATGAGTAAATCAAAGGGCAATGTCGTAAACCCAGATGACATCGTTGAAAGCCATGGTGCCGATACACTTCGTATGTACGAAATGTTCATGGGACCATTGGACGCTTCCATTGCTTGGTCGACAAACGGATTGGACGGTTCGCGCCGATTCCTTGATCGTATCTGGCGTTTACTAATTAGCGAAGACGGCACGATTACAGATAAAATAGCTGATACTGATGACAGCGGAAAGCTTGAAAAAGTGTATCATCAAACGGCAAAAAAAGTGACCGAGAACTATGAAGAATTGAAATTCAATACGGCGATTTCACAGCTGATGGTATTTATCAATGATGCCTACAAAGCAGATTCGCTTCCTAAAGTATATATCGAAGGCTTCGTGAAATTGCTTGCGCCAGTTGCACCGCATATCGCCGAAGAACTTTGGTCTAAACTTGGCCATTCTGAAAGCATCACATACGGAACATGGCCAGCGTTTGACGAAGCTAAGCTAGTCGACAACGAAGTTGAAATCGTCATCCAAATCAACGGAAAAGTCAAAGCCAAATTAATGGTTCCAACTGACACAACGAAAGAAAAACTAGAAGAAATTGCGATGGGCGATGACTCCATCAAAGAACAAATTGATGGCAAAACCATCCGTAAAGTCATTGCTGTACCAGGAAAACTAGTCAACATTGTCGCAAACTAAATAGTTGAGAGCTGGCCCGCATGTCTTGTGCAGGGTCAGCTTTTTTTTCATGAGCAGAAATAAATCTGAAATTCGACATATTTTGTGATTTCTATGATAAATGTCGATTTCCGGTATTAAATATCAGATTTTGAAATCATCAACTAGTTATTGGATGCCTAAGTGAATTTCACCTACTATTTTTGATAAAAATACTGTTTTTGGATATAAATTGTTTCTTAATTGGTACATGTGAACCATTTTTCAGCAAATTGTTCAGTACTATCAAGCATTTTTTATGAAAAAGGGAAAAAATTGGTTGATAAAATTTTACAGTATGATAGTTTGGTATAGTGATGTAATTTTTTACTATTTATTGGAGGCGAAACTGTGAAATTTAAGAGTGTAAGTCGATTTACAGCGTTTGTACTTATTTTTGCACTGATTTTCAGCTTGATGGTTCCACAAAAATCTCAAGCTGCACCAAATCCTGTATCACCCATTGAGAACGTAAAACCAATTAAAAATGGAGATACTTTAGTCGGGAAGTTTGAAAAACCGGATGTTCAATGGTATCAAATTAAACCGACAGAAGAAGAAATACAAAAATTCTCCCATATTGAGTTCGAAGTCAATTCGGAGCAAATCTTGAATATTTCCGTTTATCAAGATAAAGAAAAAGCAGAACAAGATGAGAGTAATTACATGGCCTCTGCTTATCCTGATGAAAAGGCTGTTGTGGATTTCCCATATGCTTGGGAAGGCACGTATTATGTTAAAGTTGAATATTTTGGTGAAATGGATGAAGAGGGAAATCCTATACCAGAAGCTAGAAATGAAGCTGAATACTCTATCAATGCTCATTCTGTAACGCTGCCACCATCCGCTGGGGACGAAGAGATGGATCTCGAATCATGCCCAGTTGAAGTAAGCGTAACCGATAAGAAAACGGGAGAATCTATGTTGAAAACACTTCGCGTGTTTAGAGACGAAGTTCTCACGAAGTCATCTGAGGGACGTAGCCTTTCATCTTTATACTATAAAGCCTCTCCATTCCTAGCTCTTCATCTGGCTAGTAATAAAACTGCCAGAGATGCTGTCTATAATCATTTAGTCGTCCTTAAGCCTCTAATTGAGGATCTTAATGAAAATGGAGTAAGCAGTACAGAAGTCATTAGCAACAAACAGCAAGAAGCGATTAAAGCATTATTTAATAAGACAGCAGACGTCGCTCCAGCTGGATTGAAAAAAGAAATGAACAGCATTGCAAAGAAAATCAACCTTGATAAGCTTGCAGGTGAGAGAATCGTCGATATCGCAAGCAAAGCAGGAATTGAACTTCCAGCATCGAAGAATATAAAGAACAAATATATTGTCAAACTTAAACCTGGGAAGTCTTTAAGTTCAGTCCAATCCAAGGTAAAAGGAAAAGGATATGGAACATTATCGACACCTAAGAAACAAGAGGTTCTGTATGATGATATGTACGTTGTAGAGTTAAACAATCAAGCTAAAATGAGCACAGCATCTCTATCGAATATCGAGAAACTTCCAGAAGTGGAATATATCGAAGCGGTCAAAACGTACAAAGCACTTTCAGCCGATATTCAGTCACCGTATCAATGGTCTTTAAATAACCCCGGTGGAGAAGAGGGCTTTAAGGGAGCAGACATCGATAACGAAAAACTGCAAAACCTTATTAAGAAACGTAATTTAAAGGATACATTAGTAGCGGTTGTCGACACAGGTGTTGATGATTCCCTGGCGGATTTGAAAGATAAAGTTCGCATGGATTTAGGTAAGAACTTCATTGATAAAAAAGGAAATGCCGTTGATGACAATGGTCATGGTACCCATGTTTCTGGGATTATCGCGGCCAAAGCTGATAATGGGTATTCTATGCAAGGAATTAATCCAGTAGCTAAAATCATGCCTGTAAAGGTTCTCGATTCTTCAGGGTATGGAGACATGGAGAAAATTGCATTAGGCATTAAATATGCTGTGGACCATGGCGCCAAGGTCATAAACCTTAGCTTAGGTGGAGAATACAGCAGAACAATTGAACATGCTTTGAAAGATGCTGCTGCCAAAAATGTAATGGTTGTCGTAGCAAGCGGTAATGATGGGATGGAAGGTCTTTCTTACCCTGCATCTTCTAAATATGTCATTTCCGTCGGTGCAACCAATGCCCTTGATTTAGTATCGGATTATTCTAATTATGGCGCGAAATTAGACATGGTTGCTCCAGGGACAGGCATTCCAAGCCTTGTACCGAATGGGAATGTTACCTACATGGATGGTACATCAATGGCAGCTCCTCATGTTGCGGCAACTACTGCCTTGTTATTATCCGGGAATCCTGGTTTAAAATTAAATGATGTAAGAGAAATTCTTCACGAGACATCCGAATATGTTGCTTTTGAAGAAGAAGATAATGTAGATCCGTATGAGGACTACCAACCTGAGGAAGGAGAAATCCTATACCCAGTAGAAGAATTACCTATTGGAAAAGATATCGTATCGGGATTTGGAAGACTGAATGCTTATAGTGCACTTAGTACAGTGGATTTACAAGCTAAAGTTAATCCATTAATTGATACGCAAACAAAAATTGCAGGATCAGCAAAAAAAGGTTCGACAATCGAAGTGAAAAATGGAAAGCAAATGCTTGGTAAAACGACAGCTGCAGCCAATGGAACGTTCAGTATTAAGATTCCAGTCCAAAAAGCAAGTCAGCTTCTTACTGTGAATATATCTGATTCTTCCAAACTAGCAGTATCTACAATCAAGGTGTTTGTGAAGAAGGGTGAAACACCTAATAAGCCAACTGTTAAGGCTGTCAGTGACAAAGATACGTATGTAACTGGTCAATCGCAAGCCGAGATGAAAATTACAATCAAAAATAATGCAAAAAAAGTAATTGGTTCAGGCAACACGGATAGCAAGGGGAATTTTAAAGTAAAAATCAGCAAACAAAAAGCGGGGACTAAGCTTTCAATCACAGCTACAGACTTGGCAAAACGTGAAAGTAAAGCAGCGACCGTGACTGTAATTGATAAAACAGCTCCAAGTGCACCGAAAGTGAACGAAGTAAACGACAAATCCACCAACGTAACTGGTAAAGCGGAAATCGGTTCGACTGTTACGGTGAAGTACCAAAACAAAAATATCGGCACAGCTAAAGCTGATAAAAATGGAAAATTCTCTATTAAAATTAGCAAGAAAAAAGCAAGTTCTGTATTATACGTCTCAGCTAAAGATAAAGCTGGCAATACAGGGAAAGCAGCAAAAGTAACGGTTAAAGATAAAACAGCTCCAAGTGCACCGAAAGTGAATGAAGTAAACGATAAATCCACTAACGTAACTGGTAAAGCGGAAATCGGTTCAACTGTTACGGTGAAGTACCAAGATAAAAATATCGGCACAGCTAAAGCTGATAAAAATGGAAAATTCTCTGTTAAAATCAGCAAGAAAAAAGCAGGTTCTGTATTATATGTCTCAGCAAAAGATAAAGCTGGCAATACAAGTAAAGCAGCAAAAGTAACGGTTAAGAAGTATAAAAAATAAAAAGTAAAGCCGTTTAACATTTATGTTAAACGGCTGTTTTTTGTTTGGGCGGCGTTACTGTTTATACCCTTCTATTACAAATGATATAAAGACAAAAATATCAATGTCATACTAGTTAATTCGATTTGAAATACAAAAAACTATTGAGAAAGCAAAAATTTAGACATATTGTTTTTTGACATTCTCTTTCACTACATTTAGTTTTCTGCATCAAGCGCATCCCAAGTGGGTTATTGACATGACCTTTGAAATAACCCATGTGTCAAAAATTCGGGATATAGTTCAGGGCGTTTTTTTTTGTGCCTTTTATCAAAAGGCATTAGGAATCAAACTGATTAAAGCAAGATTCATTATTTTATATGATATCTAGGGCGGGATTTACGGGGGTCATTATATCCGCCGTTTATTTGGTGTCCGAGAGAACTTGCAATGACTACTGCTGCAAAGAAAAGGATGAGCTTCTTCAATTTAAAAATCTTCTTTCTATTTTTTTATTTTAAAAGATTACACTTAGAAATCTTTTACTTCAATAGACTTTTTAAAGATGTTGAAAAATTGTCACAAACCTATCTTAGATGAATCCTCAACTTACTCAGCGTTGTTGAAATAAGTGAATCAGTAGGAAATGCTAAACTTTCAGGTTCAAACCCAATTGGTCTAAAACCCCGTGCTGTAGCTTCTACTTCAGCAAAGAGTCACCAAATAAACCAGGACTATATGAATTTACAAGTTTTATAATACCTGACCCAACTAAGAATAAAAATGAAAATAATTTTTTCATGGCTGAAAAAGCCTATAGATTTACGATAGAAGTTGAAGAATAACAATTATTAGATATTAAAAAAAGACAGCCGAGGATGCTGTCTTTTTTCTCTGTATAAGGGAGGATAGAATCTCGAACTGTATGGTAGAAGTAAATTTAATCAATAGAAATAGAAATAACCTAAACGAAAACTCTTAAAGTTAATAACCTAACCTTTAGGGGGAGAACGAATGAAAGAACATGGCTAATGAACATCTTAGATACCCCTAGATTCAGTTCTAAAAAGCTTATTTAGTAAATTCACTTCTCAGAAGATAGACAACATCGTAATCTTTTAATTCGTTTATGTGACTATCCATATCATTATAAAAATCCGTAGAAAGAGAATGCATGCTTTCATTTCCGCTTGAATAGCAAATACTCGCTAATACGAGCTTGTTTGTATTCAGCATATTTATCGTTTCAATACTGCCGGTTACGATGGAATCTTTTTCTTCAATCTTTTCTAAATAAGTAGCTGTAGACACACCATCATCGCTTTGAATACTGATATTAAACATCGATAGATTTTGTTTTTCGGGCGTTTTAGATGTTGTAAAGATGATCGTACCATTATCTTTAATCCCAGTTGTCATGAGGCCCATTTCATCTTCAACAAGTTTGCCAGCTTCATATTTTTCGACCCAAACGGACATCTTCTTATATGTATCATCAACATCAAAATCGATAAGAAAGGAGTGTTCACTTGTATTCGTAAGGATGGACTTTTCTCTTTCGGTCAACTTAGAAACAGAAAGAGAATTCTCAGATTTCGGTTCAGCATTCTTACAGGCAACTAAAGAAAATGAGAGCAGGGATATCATGATTGATAGAAATACTTTTTTTATTATTTTCTCCCCCTAAATTTAATTCGTAATCCAATAATAAACAATTATTTAATATTATAACATATTAATGGAGCTCATCTGTCCCATAGTTTGCTATTGAAACTACTGGACCCAGCAATTTAACGGAAAGTGAGAAAAAGGCAAGCGGACACCCATTCGGTGCACTTACCTTTTTTGTGTTTAGAATTGTTGGGAAAGAGCCTTATTAGCTACATTCACGTCATTTTGAAGCAGTTGATTAAAGTCATAAGCAGGATATAGGTTTCTTTCGTATAGATAGTTGAAAATTTTGGCATGGTTATCAATAGCTCCATTTAAATGCTTTTTAAATACTTTTCGTAGGGAAGGAGTGGCCGTTTCAGTCAGGGCAGTAGCATAATTGTTGATAGATGATTTGGCCAAGCCTAGCAAATCTCCGGCAGCCGTGGCTGATATATTGTCTCTTTGTTCCTCCTCCTCATCATCCCTCTCTGTTTTAGGTGCCAACGGATAAAATTTAAGCAACTCTATAATGTTTTGAGTTAGTGTATCAATCATTTGCTTGTAAATCGTTTTTAAAATGGGATCTTTTACTTTTGGATAAGCTTTTTTCAATTTCATAAGTGCATTGGACTGGGCGGCGACCAATTCATGAAGTTCAAGTGTTTCGTGCCAAGCAAGGTGTGAATGAGTGGGTTTCATATAAACTCCTCCTGAACAAATAATCTTGATACGTTATTCGTAAAGTGGGCTCTTGGTAAGTTGTCTTTTGAAAAAAGAGGATCAAAATCGTCCTGCATTTTAGCTTAGATTACTTATGGAAGAAACGCTGTACGTTTTTTCAATGGCAAGCTTGATCAAACTCCTAAATAAAGGCAGAACAAGAAAAAGACAGTGGTCTCGGCAACCTTGGATTGAATTCCTGCGTGCCTCGGCTAACTGTCTTTTTACCTCAAATTTCCTATCTTCAATCACACTGATTTACTGAACATTAATCCAATTGACGAAATTGCTAGTTTTGGAAGAAGGGTGATTTTTCAAAAGTTCCATCATTTCAATCACATATTTAATCCACTTTCAATATACTCTCAATATTGAAGTGGAAATAGGCTATGCAAGAGCTATGCATTGAGTAAGTATCATTCATTTATATTATTCTGGAATAATTATTGGTACTGCTCTAGAATCGAGAAAAACTTTTTGACAAACTGGTAAAATACTTTTTCGGAAGGAGCCAAATCCCTGTTTTTAGGTGTGATGATACCAACTGTTCGCTTGACGTCAGGTGTATCAATCGGGATTTTTACAGTTAGTCTGGGAATTACTTCATAAAAGGTACTGTCAGGTAGAAGGCTGACTCCAATTCCCGCTGATACGAGTCCTTTTATGGAATCCATATCTTCACCTTCTGAGGCAATGATCGGTGTGAATCCTGCTTGCTTGCATGCATCGATCGCAATGCTATGGAGAATGTATCCTTTTGGAAATAATACGAATGGAACATCTCGTAAGTCGCTAAGTCGCAAACTCTTCTTATCAGCTAATGGATGGGAGATGGGAAGTAAAGCAGAAATGTTTTCTGTGAATAAAATATGGCCTTCGATATCTGGATCTTGTGTTGGAACTGGGCCAAGAAAGGCTAATCCGATTTCGCGGTTTTTGACAGCTTCCTTTAATGCGGAATACGAACCCTGTCTTAAGTGAAACCCGATATTCGGCTGCTCATCTTTAAATGCGGAAATAACGGTAGGTAATAATTGGGTGGAGAGACTTGTAGGAAAGCCGATCTTAATTGTTCCATGTTCAGGGTCTAAAAATTCTTCTATTTGATCTTTTGCATATTCTATCGCCTTTATTGCCGTTTTTGCATGAGCTAAGAATATTTTACCAATAGGAGTTAACTGAATATTACGGCCTGCTTTTTCAAATAAAAGGACCCCAAGTTCATCTTCTAGTCTGGCGATCTGCCGGCTGATTGCTGATTGTGCGATATGCAGGTGCGCTGCGGCTTCAGAGACATGTTCTCTTTCAGCGACTTCAACAAAATAACGTAATTGACGTAGTTCCATTTATTCATCCTCCATTCATCCATCTCAATATGAGATAGATTTTAATAGAATTATATATTGTTTATATTGATTTGAAAACCTAGAATAAAATGTAAGTGAAATAACGGTATAAGAATACGATGGGGGCGATTAATATGACATACAATCAAATACCAAAGGCACAAGGTCTCTACCATCCTGAATTTGAACATGATGCATGTGGGATCGGTTTATACGCTCATTTAAAAGGGCTTGCTACACATGACATCGTCAAACAAGGACTAAAGATGCTGTGTCAATTAGATCATCGTGGAGGACAAGGAAGCGATCCCCTTACAGGAGATGGCGCAGGATTAATGGTGCAAATTCCTGATAGATACTTCAGACTGGCATGCCCGGAAATGAATTTGCCAGCTAAAGGGCGCTATGGTGTGGGGATGCTCTTTTTCTCAAACAATGATTTGGAACGGAATGAGATTGAAGCACGTCTAAATGCTTTTATAGAACAAGAGGGACAAACGCTTTTAGGCTGGAGAACGGTTCCCGTCGATGTAGCAAAAATCGGAGAGGTCGGCAAGGAGACATGTCCGACGATCCGCCAAGTATTCATTGGGGCTAGTGAGGAGATATCCGACGATTTAGCTTTTGAACGTAAACTATTCATTATTAGAAAACAAGCTGAAAACTGGGCTCGTGAACGTGGTAATCGTTTTTATTTTGCTAGTCTTTCAAGTACTACGATTGTGTACAAAGGATTGTTGACACCAGAGCAGGTAGATGCTTTTTATCTTGATCTTCAACAAGAAGATTTTGTTTCGGCTTTTGCTTTAGTGCATTCCCGCTTCAGTACAAACACGTTTCCGAGTTGGGAACGGGCACATCCAAACCGTTACCTGATTCATAATGGTGAAATCAATACGCTTAGAGGAAATGTAAACTGGATGAAAGCGCGTGAACAGCAGTTTGTTTCAGAAGCATTTGGAGATGATTTGCAAAAGGTCCTTCCTATATTAGATATAGACGGAAGTGATTCTTCGATTCTAGATAATGCCCTAGAGTTTTTTGTACTTGCAGGCCGAAAACCGGCGCATGCAGCCATGATGCTTATTCCTGAACCATGGACGGAAAACCCACATATGACGAAGGAAAAGAAGGCTTTTTACGAATATCATAGCATGCTGATGGAACCGTGGGATGGTCCAACGGCGATTTCCTTTACGAACGGGAAACAAATTGGAGCCATTTTAGATCGTAATGGTTTAAGACCAGCACGATATTATGTGACCAAAGATGATTACATCATTTTCTCCTCTGAAGTCGGCGTGATCGATGTGGAGCCGGAGAATGTATTATATAAAGATCGTTTAAGCCCAGGTAGAATGCTTTTACTAGATTTAGAGGAAGGCCGCATTATTTCAGATGAAGAAATCAAATCCGAAATGGCACAGGAATATCCTTACCAGCAATGGCTGGACGAGCAGCTTGTTCAATTAAATAACGAAGAACAAGTAGTTGAGGAGGAACTGTTGTCTGATTTACTTTTCCGACAAAAAGCGTTTGGCTATACGTATGAAGATGTTCAAAAATATCTACTGCCGGTTATTAAGGAAGGTAAAGATCCATTAGGTTCCATGGGGAATGACATCCCGCTTGCGGTCTTATCTGACCGTCCGCAATCGTTATTCAACTATTTCAAGCAATCCTTTGCACAGGTAACCAATCCGCCAATCGATTCGCTTCGTGAGCAAATTGTCACGTCAACGATGACTTTCTTAGGTGCGGAAGGAGATCTTCTGAATCCAAATGAAACAAACAGCCGCCGGATTCAATTGGATTCACCTGTTTTGACGCCAGGTCAGATGAAGCAGCTAAAAGAAATTGTATATCCGGAATTCAAAAGCAAGGTCATTCAAACTCTATTTTCAGAAGATTTAGAGAGCGAACTGGATCGAATCTGCCGTGAAGCGGAACAAGCGATTGCTGAAGGCGTAAGTCTCTTAATTTTGTCTGACAAAAATATGAGCAAAGAAAAGGCTGCTATACCTTCCTTATTGGCTGCGAGCGCCCTTCATCAAGAGCTTATACGTCATGGAAATCGTACGAAAGTGAGCATTATCGTTGAAACAGGAGAAACAAGGGAAGTGCATCACTTTGCGGCACTTATCGGGTATGGAGTAGATGCCATTTATCCGTATCTTGCCTTTGAAACATACAAGCAGGCTGTATCAGAAGGCAGTTTATCCATCAGTTACGAAGAAACGGTAAACAAATACGTTCGCTCCTTAACAGAAGGCATCGTAAAAGTGATGTCGAAAATGGGTATTTCAACGATTCAAAGTTATCGCGGAGCTCAAATTTTCGAAGCGGTAGGAATCAGTGCAGATGTGATTGAACGTTATTTCAGTGGTACGGCTTCACAGCTTAGCGGGATTGAGCTAGAAACTATCGCAGAAGAAGCGTTAATTCGTCACCAAAATGCTGCAGCAGATTCTTATGATCAGACGCTTGAAAGCGGAAGTGACTTTCAGTGGAGAAAAACAGGGGAACATCATGCTTTCAACCCCAAAACGATTCATACACTTCAATGGGCTTGCCGAAAAGGTGACTACAGTTTATTTAAACAATATTCAAACTTGGCGAATGAAGAGAGACTCGGGTTTTTACGTAATTTATTCTCATTCGATCAGAAGCGCCAATGTATCTCTATAGATGAAGTGGAATCCGTAGAATCCATCGTCAGCCGATTTAAAACAGGGGCGATGTCATTTGGCTCTTTGAGTCAGGAAGCACATGAAACATTAGCGATTGCGATGAACCGTTTAGGCGGAAAAAGCAATAGCGGTGAAGGCGGAGAACATCCAAGCCGTTATCAATTGGATGAAAACGGTGATAACCGCCGCAGTGGGATTAAGCAAATTGCATCTGGGCGTTTTGGTGTGAAAAGTCATTACCTTGTCAATGCAGATGAGCTTCAAATTAAAATGGCGCAAGGTGCGAAGCCAGGTGAAGGTGGTCAACTGCCGGGGAACAAAGTCTATCCGTGGGTTGCTGAAGTTCGTGGCTCTACACCGGGTGTTGGTCTGATTTCACCACCACCACATCATGATATCTACTCGATTGAAGATTTGGCACAGTTAATTCATGATTTGAAAAATGCAAATCGCGATGCACGGATCAGCGTTAAGCTTGTTTCTAAAGCAGGTGTTGGCACGATCGCAGCAGGTGTGGCCAAGGGTGCTGCAGATGTTATTGTTATCAGTGGATATGACGGCGGTACAGGTGCTTCGCCTAAAACGAGTATTAAACATACAGGTCTTCCTTGGGAGCTAGGCCTTGCAGAAGCACACCAAACGTTGATGCTGAACGGCCTTCGTAGTCGTGTAGTCCTTGAGACAGATGGAAAGTTAATGACGGGACGCGATGTAGTTATGGCAGCGATCCTTGGGGCGGAAGAGTTTGGTTTTGCAACTGCACCACTTGTTGTCCTTGGATGTGTAATGATGCGTGCTTGCCATTTGGATACATGTCCGGTCGGAGTTGCCACGCAAAATCCTGAGCTCCGCAGTAAATTTGCAGGAGATCCGGATCATGTTGTAAATTTCATGCGCTTCATCGCTGAGGAAGTTCGTGAAACAATGGCTGAGCTTGGTTTTAGAACATTGGAGGAAATGGTTGGCCGCACCGATGTTTTACAAGTGAGTGAACGGGCTCAAAAGCATTGGAAAGCTAAACATCTGGACTTAACGACACTTCTTTTCCAACCAGAGGGCATTCGTACTTTCCAACGTCCTCAAAATCATAAAATTGAAGAATCCTTAGATATTCGGGAGATCTTACCGGTTGTGCAACCTGCTTTAGATGATCAAACCCAAGTGGATGTTAGCTTCCCGATTACGAACGTGAACCGTGTAGTCGGAACGATTGTCGGTAGTGAGGTATCCAAATGTTATGGAGAAGAAGGGTTGCCTGAAGATACGATTACACTCCGTTTCACAGGATCAGCAGGCCAAAGTTTTGGTGCATTCATTCCCAAAGGCATGTCGATGTATTTGACAGGCGATGTCAATGACTATGTTGGGAAAGGTTTATCCGGCGATAAAATCATTGTCACGGCACCAACTGGTAATCAGATTGAGGCAGGAGATAATGTCATTGCCGGAAATATCGCCTTATACGGCGCAACAAGCGGCGAAGCATACATTAATGGACGTGCTGGAGAACGCTTTGCGGTTAGGAACAGCGGTGTCAATGTTGTTGTTGAAGGAATCGGCGACCACGGCTGTGAGTATATGACAGGCGGGCGAGTGGTAATTCTAGGGGATGTCGGCAAAAACTTTGCTGCAGGTATGTCAGGCGGTATCGCTTATGTACTTGCAGATAATGCAGAAGAATTTAAGGCATTATGCAATGTAGAAATGATAGAATTCGAGACACTTGAGGATATAAATGATGTGAACGAAGTAAAAGAAATGCTCCATAGCCATCTACATTATACAGAGAGCGCCAAAGCTTCTTATGTACTGGAGAATTGGGACGATTTCGTTAAGAAATTTGTAAAAGTCATTCCAAAAGATTACAAACGGATGATGAAAAGTATCGAAGAGCAAAAGCATGCAGGTCTAACGGACGAAGAAGCGGTTATGAGTGCATTTCAAGCAAATGYCGTTCAAGATAAAAAAACTACAAAACAAGCTGTGATGCAGTAAGAAAGGGGAGAGAAAGATGGGAAAAGCAACAGGATTTATGGATTATCCGCGAGAAAAGCCAAAAGACCGGAATCCTCTCACTCGTTTAAGCGACTGGAGAGAGTATACAGCTCCTTTCTCTGATGAAAAGTTAAGTACACAGGGAGCGCGGTGTATGGACTGCGCCACCCCTTTCTGCCATATGGGCATGGAATTGAACCGAGTCACAACGGGCTGCCCGATTCATAACCTGATTCCAGAGTGGAATGATTTGGTTTACCGCGGCAGATGGAAAGAAGCATTAGACCGTTTAACGAAAACGAATAATTTCCCTGAGTTCACGGGCCGTGTTTGTCCGGCCCCTTGTGAAGGGTCTTGTACGGTTGCGATTAATGATCCTGCGGTTGCCATCAAAAACATCGAACGTACTATAATCGATAAAGGGTTTGAAAATGGCTGGATCACACCTCGAATCCCCGAATATAGGACCGGAAAGAAAATTGCTATCATCGGTTCTGGCCCTGCTGGATTAGCAAGTGCTGATCAGTTAAATCAAGCAGGTCATTCGGTCACGGTTTATGAGCGTTCAGACCGTGCAGGCGGGCTATTAACATACGGCATTCCGAACATGAAGCTTGAAAAAGATGTCGTTGCGCGTCGAATCAAATTATTGAACCAGGAAGGTATCGATTTCGTCACGAATACGGAAATTGGAAAAGACATTTCATCCGAAGAACTGCAAAATCAATATGATGCAGTTATCCTATGTACAGGTGCTCAAAAGCAACGTGACTTAGTAATTGAAGGGCGCGAAGCAAAAGGCATTCACCTAGCGATGGATTACTTAACGACTTCGACTAAAAGCTTGTTGGATTCCAACTTTGAAGATGGTCAATTTTTAAATACAAAGGGTAAAGATGTCATTGTAATTGGTGGAGGAGACACAGGCGCTGACTGTGTTGCTACTGCTCTTCGCCAAGAATGTAAGAGTGTCGTACAGTTCGGGAAGCATCCTATCCTGCCGACAGCTCGGACTTCCGATAATATGTGGCCAGCCTACCCGAATGTATTTTCACTTGAATATGCGTATGAAGAAGCGGAAGCGAAATTTGGTGCAGATCCGCGCCAATATTCAATCCAAACTAAAAAAATCGTCGCCGATGAAAATGGCAACGTAAAAGAGCTGCATACGATTTCAATGGAAAAAATTAAAGGGGAAGATGGAGTATACATTTTTAAAGAAATCCCGGGAACGGAAAAAGTATGGCCTGCACAATTTGTATTCATCGCAATCGGATTTGAAGGAACAGAACAGCCGCTTTTATCTCAATTTGGTGTAGAAACCGTCAATCAAAAAATTGATGCTGTCTATGGAGAATACAGAACGAATGTAGAAGGTGTTTTTGCTGCTGGAGACGCAAGAAGGGGGCAAAGCCTAATTGTTTGGGCCATCAATGAAGGCCGTGAAGTAGCAAGGGAAGTAGACCGCTA
>NZ_JBFUIB010000006.1:0-65068 GCF_056402095.1 Peribacillus sp. P4_C12 | reverse complement strand
CAAATTGTGACCGTATCTAAAACGTTTGCTTCTAGCCAATTGTGTTCTAGCTGCGGTTACCAAAATAAAGACGTTAAACATCTGAATCTTCGTGAATGGGATTGTCCTTTTTGTTCTACTCACCACGATCGAGATATTAACGCAGGACTCAATCTAATGAATGAAGCCATAAGGCTTCTAACCGTAGGAACTACGGGAATAGCCTAATTAAAAATTGGCCGATAGGCTAATGTTCTTAGGAATCCCCCACTTCAATCAGACCGTAAGGTCGATAAGTGGGGGGTAGTTCAATTCAAATGATAAACGCGGCATTCAAACGGTCGCAGAGGTTTAACGGAAATTTCCTCAATCGGCAGTTGTTCATAATTGCCGATTAACAGTGTAGCAGACATTGTATCTAACCCTTCAGGTATGGAATAGGAAGCTTCATAGTCTTTGAAATTACATAACACCAGCAGCTTTTCTTCATCAAGTGTTCTCGTATAAGCAAATATTTGTTCATCATCAGGCCATAGTAGTTCGTAACGGCCATAAACGACGATTTCATGTTTTTTACGTAATTGAATAAGCTTTTTATAAAAATGAAAGATGGAATTCGGATCATTATAGGCTTTTTCTGCATTGATCTCCGGATAATTAGAATTGACACCGATCCAAGGAGTTCCCGCAGTAAACCCCGCGTTTCTTGAGTCATTCCACTGAACAGGTGTCCTCGCATTATCTCGACTGCGCGCGTAAATGGCTTCCAACATCCGCTCTTCTGTCCATCCACACGAATTCACAAGTTCCTCATAAGAATTCAGCGTTTCAATATCGCGGTATTCATCTATTCTTTCAAAGCAAACGTTGGTCATACCCAGTTCTTCGCCTTGATAAATATAGGGCGTTCCCTGAAGCATATGCAGACAAACAGCAAGCATTTTTGCGCTTTCTACCCGATACTTCCCATCATCTCCGAACCTTGAAACAATTCTCGGTTGATCATGGTTATTCCAGTATAAACTGTYCCAACCATCCTCCTCTAAACCAATCTGCCACTTGGAAAGAATCCGCTTTAAGTCACTCAATTCCCACTTTTTGTTACTCCATTTCCCTTCTGGTCCTCCCCCCAAATCCATATGTTCAAATTGAAAGACCATATGTAGCTCACCACGTTCTTTCCCTGTGAACAATTGAGCTTCATCAGGTGATACACCAGGCATTTCACCAACCGTTATCAAGTTATAACCAGAAAGCACTCGCTGATTAATTTCCTGCAAAAACTCATGAATGCGCGGACCATTCATGAAAAATGGACTTCCATCACCATGCTGTTTCCCATACCGGACATCCCCGTCCAAATATCGCTGATCTTTCGAAAGGAAGTTAATAACATCCATTCGGAAGCCATCGACTCCCTTATCCAGCCACCATTTCATCATGCTATAAATTTCTTCACGAAGCTCAGGATGTTCCCAATTTAAATCCGGCTGTTTTTTACTGAATAAATGCAAATAATATTCATCCGTTGCCTCATCATATTTCCACGCCGAACCTTTGAATATGGATTCCCAGTTATTTGGCTCCTTTCCATTCTTCCCAGGTCTCCAAATATAGTAATCCCTCTTCGGATTATCTTTAGAAGATCGGGATTCCTTGAACCATGAATGTTCATCTGACGTATGATTGACCACAAGATCCATCATGATTTTCATTCCACGCTCATGAACTGCCTTCAATAATCGGTCAAAATCACTCATTGTCCCAAACTCAGTCATAATCGAACGATAATCACTAATATCATAACCGTTATCATCATTGGGAGATTGGTAAACTGGAGAAAGCCATATCACATCTACACCCAGCTCCTGTAAATAATCAAGTCTCATCAATATTCCTTTCAGGTCCCCTATCCCATCTCCATCGCTATCCATAAAACTCCTGGGATACACTTGATACACAACCGCCTCTTTCCACCATGTTTTGTCCATTTCCTCCACACCCTTCATTAAGCAAATTGACATAAATGTTTACATCAATACACCTATTATAAAGAGTGAAACTTCAGAATATTCTTGATTAACGAATCTACTTAAGGAATTTTTATATTATGGATTTTTTTCCTTATTCTGCAATTCCCGTTTGAATCATTTCAATATCTACAGCCAAATCAATTGGAATATGAGGATATACTTCCTCCCAATGTTTTCGATTAAAATTTCTTGTTTTACTTCTAGCGATATCACCCATCGCAATTGGATCTATATTATTTTCCTGAAACATAGTTAACATCTTATTTAGTTTTTTTTCAATGGCCTGCTCAGCTTTATTCTCTAGATTTTTCACGTCGAGTGGTTTTCCCAAGTCATACCCTTGTACCTCAAGTATACTTGCATTTATTTTCACTTCAATCCTGACCTTGGGCTCTTGATTTGCATGTAAGATATCATAATGGACTGATTACTCTAGCTAGTGGTTTATCTCTTCAAAAAACATAAAAGACCTATCCGTATCATTTTCAAGCTCTTTTAAAGCTGAAAATAAACGAATAAGTCTTAATGTAGAAGGGTTTTACCCCTTATTAATCACTCTGAGCTTGGAAAAATACGTGTTACAAGTTCACGGAATTCATCAACAAATCCTTTAACAGGCTTTCCATTATTTATATCGGTTACATAATCATTCATTCTTTGAACAAAATCAGGGTTCGCAGACACATACACTTTTTCTACGGATGAATCGGCTCCTCTTACAGAGTCGGCGATTCTATCTTTCAATTCATTTGTAAGATCCTTATCCTCCCCGTCATTTAGCACAGCCCCAACATACGCAGAATGATCAGTTACAATAACCCAGGCATTTTTTACTTCCTTCAAGGCCTCAACGCGATTTGAGATATCTTCAGAAACCCTCAAATCGTTTGTACCATCATTTACATTATCATTTAGATCATTATCATTTACATTATCATTTAGATCATTATCATTTTGCCTTGTGTCACTTACCCTCATAGGTGTATCATAATTATCCTGATTGTTCCGATTAAGTCCAAGATTTTCATTTGCTCCTTGTTTATCATTAGACGTACAGCCTGAAATCAATAAAGCCATTATCGCACTTGATACTACCGCTTTATAATTCATTTTCCTCACTCCTTACAAATTGTTTAATGCTACTATTTGTAAGGAAGCAATTAATTATTCAGAAGAGGTGACCTTTAATCCAATAATGCCAATCAAAATGCAACCAACAAAAACTAAGCGCATCGCATCTTTTGGCTCGTTAAAGACAATAATGCCAACAAGGACGGCACCGATTGCCCCTATTCCGGTCCAGATTGCATATGCTGTCCCCATCGGCAATGTTTTTATCGCCGATGATAAAAAATAAAAACTAATGACCATACCGACAATCGTTATGATAGAAGGAATTAATTTTGTAAACCCCTCCGTGTATTTCAAACTCGTTGCCCATACTACTTCGAATAATCCTGCAATAACTAAGTAAAACCAAGCCACCCTTTTTACCTCCAATACAGAAAAAAGCCCAGTAGGTTATTATCTAACCTCCCGGGCCTTTTTCCCTCCGTGTACGCAAAAAAAATCCTGCGCGCTTCTCTCGGACCAGCCGGCAATTAAACCGCGGAACCCTAGAAACTTTTTAATTCCCATACTATATCACGCAATTCAAAAGTGGTCAAATACACCCTCAACCGTTCCGCCTGCTTCTAAGGTTCCATTTTTCACCCTTGATTGTAAGCCAAATATTTTTAAATGGTTCCGGCATTTGTTTAGCTGCATCAACTGTATATTGAACGGCCTCTTTTTTATATTGCACATCTTCTGTGATTTCCTGCTGTCTCAATGCTAGCTGATCCGTCTCTGATTTAATTTGATCCGTTTTTGCCTGAATCCGTGCAACGGTTTCCGTCACGTTCTCAATTGCAGGTTTAGTATCCTTATATGTTTTGAGTGCAAAAAAGACTAAGTAAAAAATAGCTCCAATGAAGAGGGCAAGACTAATATATACAATTAACATCTATAATTCCTCCTTCTTCTTCTTTTATCTCTACTATACCCATAATACTGGGCAGAAAACGACTGGCTATGTATTTTATTTTATTCCTGGACATATTATTGAAGAGAAAAGGAGGAATGAAAAATGAATCACACACCTCTCATTAAGGCTTGTCTTAAAGCTGGGTTACACTTTATTAGACATATGACCATTCAGCAGGCTGCCACAATTGCAGGAATCGTTTTTCTTATCATTCATCCAGAAATATTTAGCCCTATTTGGCTAACCCTGGCAACCTCTGTCTTAATATTACTCTTTCTTTGACATGAAAATACCCCTATATTAAAAAAAGTTTCCCCACAGGCGTTTCACTAACAACTTTTAAAAGTTCAACCCCAAACATCAAATTATTTGAGTTCTGTGTAGTCATTTTTGTAAACATTTCTTTTACCTTCGATACACTTATGATTTGTCCTTCTCACTTTCTCTACTCATTGAAAATATTTGCACATACAATCTTTAATTAGTATTAAATATCTGCCTGGAAGTCTCCCTCTACAAGCCACAAGACTACATTGAGGTACATACTGAACAAGAAGGCAACAGACCACCGCGTAAAGTATACTCGATTAATGAAAAGGGCAAACAATATTTTACGAACTACTCATTCCTAACCTCTCATCAGCTGAAGCTTCCGTTGGAGAAAACCATCCCTGTGCTGAAAAGCAGACTTTCTGAGAGTATGAAATTACATAAATATGTTTGATCAAGCATCGATACATGGGACAGGCCTTGGGGTTGATCTTGCAGTAGAGCATAAGATCGCTATGTGCTAAGCAGAAACTTAATTCATAAAAAAAACGTCTCTATACTTAAACAACTGTAAGGAAGTCCAAATATAAAAAAGCCTAATTTCTCTTTTAACACCGAGAAATTAGGCTTTAGTTACTTAATTAAAGCGCCTGATAGCTTAATAAATGGTGATCTATTTTTTATTCCATTCTTCTGCCAACATAATGATCATATAGCCATTCTGCTTGTCTAATACACCCTGCGTTTACAAACCCCAATCTTTCGGGAGTACCCCTACTACTCTTATTTTCAACAGCAGCTCTAATTTCAACTTTGTTTATGTTTAACTCATTAATAGCATAATCAGTCAAAACTTTGATAATCCCATTTCCTTGATATTGTTGCCCAAGCCAATAACCAATATATGCTACTTTATTAGTCCTTTACGAAAAATTGCTACCACCAACATTAAAAGAGCTAAAAATAGTTCAGCTGTTATCGATAGTGGTACAGAAGTGTTTACGTCCCATTCTTGTTGATAAGCAATATTCGGAAAAATGATTAGAGAAAGAATAACGATCAGCATCCCCAAAGGCAATGTTAAGGGGCGATAATTTTTTAACCCTAAAACTTGTGAAATCCCCAAGCAGGAGCCATAAAAAAAAAGAACCATTTTTAAATACATAGAAATGAACCACATAATAGCAAGGATGGCTTCAATCCGCTGGACAAAATTCCCTACATTAATTTTTTGAGCTAAAGTATAGCCTGGGAATGCTTGTCTTGCTGTTTGATCAGCACCAAGAACCAAAATAGTTAATAATGTGGTTATAATGATGACAATTCCACCGATTACAAATCCACTGAAATATGCTTTTCGAGCTTTTTTTAACTCATTGACACTGGCGGAGAAAATCATTAACAACACTAAAGAATCGACAGGAGCATAAACAACTAAAATTATTACTGTTCGTAATAAAGGCTTTAACTCTAGCTCGAAAACAGGTTGTATATTTTTAATATCAATTTGTGGGGAAACAAAGATTACTAAAATAATGAAAAGCATAATGAATAATACAAGAAAGATTTCTGCTGCCCGTGCAATAACTTCAAGTCCAAGGCGTACAGCCATGACTAAAATGATCGCCACCATAATATGAATCATTTCAATAGGTGTATCCGGTAATATTTGTATGGTCATAAATTTTCCTACATAATACATTACGGAACAAGTATAAAGAAAAGTTACTGTTAGAAAAAAAAGAGAAGTGCATTTGCCTATCCATTTTCCAAATAGTTTTTCATTCATTTGAACGAAAGTCATATTAGGAAAAAATAAACCTAATTTGGTGTATAAAGCAATCACCAATAATCCTATTCCTACACTTATTATACATGCAATCCAAGCATCCTGTTTTGAATAGAAAGCTAATAATGATGGAAGAACTAGTATAGAATCTCCAATCGTAAATAAAATGACTAAATTTCTAAATTGACGTGTTGATATCTTTTCGTTCTTAACCATTAACTTTCACCTTGAGACCTTCCTTTTTGAAAATTTTGCACTGTATCATTCTCTCCGAATTCAAAAGGATTTATAGCTTTCACAGGGATTACTCGTTGTAAATGCTCAAAATAAGATAATGACACAATAATCTCCATCTCTGTTCATAGGATAAAATTAAAAGTGTTGGAGGTACCTCTTATTGAGATAACGAGTGCTTTAGTTCTATAGAAGAAGTAAAAAAAGTCGATTCCTTAACGTTGAACTGACCCCATAAAGTTAGACAGGTTATTTCGTTAGGCAGCCCGTTGGGCATGAGCTCGGTATTGTACCGGGCTCATGCCTTTTAATTTTGCCTTGATTCGTTTGTGATTATAGTATTCTATATATTTTGCTAGTTCTTGTTCAAAGTGTTCCACACTTTCAAATTCTTTTAGATAAAGAAGTTCCGATTTCATGATACCAAAGAAATTTTCCATAACAGCGTTATCGTAACAATTCCCTTTGCGAGACATACTTTGCGTAATGCCACGTTCCCTAAGGGCATTACGGTATTGTTTCATTTGATAATGCCAGCCTTGATCTGAATGAATAAGGAGACTATCGTCGTCTGTTAAACGTTCAAAAGCTTGATCTAACATCGTTGAAATGAGTGAGTAGGTTGGTCTTGAACCGATTGTATACGTAATGATTTCTCCATTAAATAAGTCCAATATCGGCGATAAATATAGCTTTTCTCCAAATAATTTAAACTCTGTAATATCCGTAACCCATTTCTCATTTGGTTTTTCAGCTTTGAAATTGCGATCTAAAATATTTAGTGCAATCTTGCCCACAGTCCCTTTGTAAGAGCGATATTTTTTCATACGGACAAGACATTTTAGCCCTAGTTCTTTCATGATACGCTGTACCTTTTTGTGGTTTACTTTGTGTCCGCGATTTCTAAGTTCATCACGAATACGACGGTAACCAAACCGACCTTCATGTTCATCGAAAACAGATTTAATCAATACTTTCAGTTCTGCATCTGGATCAGGACGACCGAAGTTTTTCACCCAATAGTAATACGTGCTACGCGGAATGTCTGCGAGCTGTATAAGTGCTTTCACCGGGAATGCATTCCTTAATTCATAGACTACTTGTGCTTTGTCTTGTTTGGTGATTTTTCCTTGTTTTGAACTAAGGCATTCAACTTTTTTAAATAGGCAATCTCCATACGTAAACGTTCATTCTCCGCCTGTAAAGCCTCTATTGATCCTTCATCGGGTACTTGAGTATTTGATGTCTTATTATTTTTATTTTTCATGGATGGACGCCCCTTTTCCTTTGATTGTAGGGCATCAAATCCTTTTGTTTCATAAGCAATTTTCCATTTTCTAAGCGTTTCATAAGATGGAATATTAAAAATCGCCGCTGTTTTCCTGATAGACGTCCCGTGTTCGTTCATATAATTGAGTACATCTAGTTTAAACTGTGCGGGGTAGAGTGTATAGCGTTTTTCAAAMGCATCATCACCAAAAAGTTCAAATTGTTTAATCCACTGATGGAGTAAACTCGGATGAACACCAATAGATTTAGCAATTGTTTGTCCTCCCTCATTACCATCTATATATTGTCTTACTGCCTGTATTTTTTCTTCTGAAGAAAATCTCGCCATAAAAAACTGCACCTCCAATTGTTAGTTGTGTCTAACAATTGGGGTGCAGTTCACATAGAGGAGATCGACTTTTTAGATTGGAATTCTCTTAGCCTATAAAATTTCCGAAATGGGCGGTATAGCATTGTTGCTACCGTTCGTTAAAGTCTTTTTTGAGTTTACTGACGTTCGCTGGTTGTTATGTACATTTATGAACGTGTCTAAAAGTTACAAGTAAGACACTAAATAAAATCCTTAGAATCTCCCTGTCACTTTGACCGATAATTTGCGTATATTTTAAGTGTTATTTTGCACATCCAACTTTAAAAACCCAGCTACCTTCATATAAGAAGATTAGCTGGGTTTCTTAATTATTTATAGAACTATTCGGATACGCCTAGTAGCGACTGCTCATTGTTCAGCAATCGCGCCCGTTTCTTGAATAACTATAGGTTCACCTCATATTTATCTCATTCTGTTTTATTTTTCTCCCATTATTGGAGGTATAAATGTAAAGAAAAGCAAGAAGTCCATATAAGATACCTCCTAACAAGAAAAACGGTTCAACAATTATTAATAGTAAAGAAAGTGGTTCTGCTTCCAACAAGCTTTGAATTATCCCTGCACCACCGCGCAAACCCAATACCACACACGCTCCCCATGCTGAAGTGAGCAACAACCAGGATGGAAACCTTCGTCCCCATGCTTGAACAAGTGCAAGTGCAGTAAAAGCAGCAATTATACATAGGGCAATTGCAACCAGATTAATGATGAATAACACTTCGCTCATCGTCCTGCCTTCAAATCCAAAAGTGCCTCCTGCAGCCCAGTAAATGTGGATTAACCCGAATAGAGTCGACCAAACAAACGCTGCATAACCAGTAAAAACCAACCAACTCTCTGTTTTGTCCAGAGGATGACGATCATTATTGTTTTTGATTGTAATAACTCCTTTCATTATGAGGGATAACAGAACTCTCTTTAAAATACGTATAGTTTTATATATTGTTTCATTTAATAATTTGTTAAGTTCAATTAAATTTTTCTGAATATCCAGATTATATTTGTGCATTAGTACAATCAGTTACTGCATTATATGGCCCGATTGCTGAACAAAAGTAAAAAAGTATACATTTCATAAATAAGTTATTATTTGTTCCAAAACTCATAAGTTCTAGAGACAGTTAGATAAAAAGAAAGCACCCGTAATGGATGCCTTACTTTTCAATCTTCATCTTCGTCATAAGTTGGATCAGTAGTGATGGTAAGCGTTTTATCCAAGCTTACTTCAATTTTAGTATCCCAGCTAGTGTTATCCACTTTAAGGATATCGTCGTTTACTGAAAATTTTAGAACCATTTCTTCTTCATGAAGTACTACATAGCTTTTGTCATTAGAGTACACTGTAAAATCTGGATGTGCTATAAGTTTCCAGCCATCGACTAATTCTTTTTTGATAGTTTCCATGAAAGTCCACCTCATTTTATGTAATACCTAAATTATACAATAACATGATGCAAAAGTAATAGTTGGAAGTTCTTCGTACAGGATAAAGTACCATACGAATATCTCGTACCCCATTATGAACTCTATTTTGTAGGTGATTGGATTGTGTCTAAAAAGGCTCTACACTATTGAGATTGTGAAAGAATGTACTTAAACTAAAGGGGCAGGATAGTTGAAGAAGGAAAATAGAATTATCCATTTGAATCATAGCAAGTTGCTCTTTTATCGTTAAAGTCTTTTAAGGTGGCTGTTATTAACATTATTAAACTCACAATGGAATCACTTGAATTTTCAGGAAAGATAGTTCAAGATTGGAAGGTGTTTAAATTAATGAACTTTTAAACTATTTTAGGGGAGAAAAAATGGATAAAGAAAAAATTCGTTTGTATTTAAATATGTTTTTGGGAACTATTGGTATAGTTCTAGTCGGAGTAGGTGCTTTGAAGTATCAAGTTGTAATGAATGATATTGAAGGATACATCATTGCCTATGCTGGTTTTATACTTACGGCCGGTTACATAAATTACTTAGAAAAAAAAGCTGGAATAAGCAATAAAATAATTTGGATTAAAGCAGGTATCTCTATTGCTCTATTTTTAATTATTTCTTTTATTTTATATCGCTATCCCTATCCCTATTAACAGGTTCTCTAACGACTATTAAGGTTGTAGCGGAAGGACAAAAGTGAGTGGTATCATATGGCGTTAATGAAGTACTAACAGAAAGAGAAACAGACCTATGCCAGAAAATAAAAATGATTCATTTCGTGATATGAATATAAAAGAAAAGATGACAACAGTTGCCGGAATAGCGTTTCTCATTATCCTGGTAGTAGGCTTTGTAATGGGGCTTTATTTCTTTGGACTGGTAGGGGTTTTTGAATTGCTCGGCGTTCAATATGAATCTATCCGGTCATTGGTTGTTTTTGTTGTCAGTTTCTTTATTCTAGGCATCATTGTCGAATTGTTTTTCAAAGCAATTTTCGAACTGTCTGTCCGAAATATAACAGGAAAAATAAAGGTATGTTTTATCCGAATCAGTTTTGAAGGGACATCGAACTTGCTAGTCCTGTTCGCCGTGGATGAGGTTATGAAAAGCATTACACTTTCCTTGAAAACAGAGATTATTATAGCATTGCTACTTGCCATAATAGAAATTGTTTTCGACGATGATAGGGAAATATCTTAATAAAACAATTTCCCTAAGTATAATTGGGGGATTCTTGTACCTCAGATAGAGAATAATGGAATTGGGAAGTGAACAGTTCGAAAATAATGTGTAAAAAAAGAGAAGTCTTGTTAAACTACCGGGTGCTTTAGCTGAAGAACGGAGTAGGCTTTAAGGCAGCTTTTTGTTATGGAACTAAAGGGGCAGTTTAGTTCAACAAGAAATATAGAATGAATAAGATAAAAATGTGTCAATAAAAGGAGGAACGATAAATTAATAACATACCTCGATTCATATTAACGTCATAAGTGAGCCACCAATAGCTCCGGTTATTACTATAACCCAAGGCGGCAATTTCCAGTACACAAGCATACTGAATAAGATCGCAGCAAAAGCAAAGTCTATAGGAGCTAAGATGGAGCTGGTCCAAATGGGATTATAAAATGCCGCAATCAAGATGCCTACAACTGCTGCATTTACTCCCATTAATGCCCCTTTTACTTTAGAATTACGGCGTAATGTGTCCCAAAATGGCAATGTCCCTAAAATAAGAAGAAATGCAGGTAAGAAAATAGCAATTGTTGCTAATAAGCCACCTTGCCATCCATTTATCACGGCACCTATGTATGCTGCAAACGTAAATAATGGTCCTGGAACAGCTTGTGTTGCACCATATCCAGCAAGAAATGTCTCTTTGTCTAGCCATCCAGTAGGGACAAATTCACGTTCAAGCAAAGGCAAGACTACGTGTCCACCACCAAACACTAAAGAACCAGACCGATAAAAGCTATCAAACAGAGCAATCCAATTTGATGAAGTAACTTCCCGTAAAATTGGAAGTAGAAACAGTAATCCGAAAAATAATGCTAAACTAACAAATCCAACACCCCGCGAAATCGGAAAATGAATATTAGATTCATAACTTTCGTCGTGTTGTTTATAAATTAGAAAACCAATCAATGCGGCCAGTATAATAATACCTACTTGCACATAGGCAGTCTGCCACATCAAGGTCCCAACCAAGGCTATTAATGCAATTGTTTTTCTCTTTATATCTGGAGTTAAATTTTTTGACATCCCCAAAATGGCGTGTGCAACTATGGCTACGGCTACTATTTTTAATCCGTGTATCCAGCCTGCATTTGAAACATCCATTCCTTGGAGAAATAATGCTAATATTACTAACGCTATCACCGAAGGCATTGTAAAACCAAGGAAAGCTAAAATTCCACCGATGAAACCGCCCCGCATAACTCCGACTCCAATTCCAACCTGACTGCTAGCTGGACCAGGCAAGAATTGACACAAAGCAACTAAATCAGCATAGCTTTTTTCATCCACCCATTTTCTTCGTCTAACATACTCATTATGAAAGTAACCTAAATGTGCTATTGGTCCACCAAACGATGTTAGACCAAGCCTTGTTGAAACAAATAGTATTTCAATTAGTGATTTAAAACTTCTGTTTGTTTTGTTTTGATCCACTACATTATTCCTCCTATTCTTTAATTTCTTTGAAAAGCATCCAACTATATTCCAATATCGATTATCTATATTGAAGTATAATATTAGAAATGTTTAATTTTTAAATTCTAACAATAGATTTACACACTCTTAATATTTGATCATTTAAAAAACCATCTTGTTGAACTAACGGGTGCGTTAGCTGAAGATCAGAGCTGTCTTTAAGGCAGCTCTTTCTTTATGGAACTTCGGGGCAGGATAGTTTATTAAGAATAAAAGGAATTTCTTACTAATTAATGGAATTTATATTAAAATGATTAAATCCAAATAACAAGAATTATAATTACATATGAAAGAGTGATGAAAATGAATTTTACTATCCGTAAAATGCAAATGGAGGACATACATCAAGTTCAACAAGTTGCAAAAGCAAGTTGGAACTCTACCTATGAAGGCATTATCCCTCTTAAAATTCAGGAAAATTTCTTAAAGTCTGCTTATAATGATGAGATGATGCAAAAACGTTTAGAGGGTTCTTTTATATTCGTTTCAGAGGTTGATAGGAAAATTGTGGGTTTCGCTAACTTCTCTCCTGTAAAAGAAGGCGGGGAGGCGGAACTTGGAGCAATTTATATAAACCCAGAATACCAAGGAAAAGGAATAGGAACTGCTTTACTAAAAGAGGGCATTAAGAACTTAGAAGGTGCAAAAGAAATTTTTATCAATGTAGAAAAAGATAATCAAATAGGAACAACGTTTTACAAGGCAAAAGGATTAGAAGTTGTATCTGAATTTGATGATAACTTTGATGGACATATCCTTAAAACAGTAAGAATGGTCCTAAAACTATAACTATGAATTTGTTTAAAGAACAATGATTTGAGAAGTTAAACAAAGGGTTGCTGCGGCAACCTTTTTCTTATTCAACAAATGGGGGAGGTTAATAAGTTAAGAAAATAGAAAAGATTCTTATTACGGAAAAAGGAGGGTGAAAATGGAGACTTGTATCTTTTGTGAGATCATCCAAAAAAAAGCTGAAGCCTACATAATATATGAAAACGAGTTGGTGTGTTGCTTTTTAGATAAATTCCCAATAAATAAAGGGCACGTTTTAGTAGTTCCTAAAACACATTACCAAGAATTCAGTGAAGTTGATGGAAAGAGTTTGAATGAAGTAATTCTTATATCTCAAAAAGTAGCTATTTCACTTGAAAATTTACTCAATACCGATGGAATAACCATTATGCAAGAAAATGGAATCTTCAAAGATGTGGAACACTATCATATGCATATAATACCGAGGTTTAAAGGTGATGGTTTTTCTTGGATCGAACCTGAAATTACCGTGAATCAAGTTGATTTTATGGATTTAAAAACAAGTTTGCAGGGCTATCTTAGTAAAAATTTTATTTAAAGCTGGTAGAACTAACGGGTGTGTTAGCTGAAGATCAGAGCTGTCTTTTGTTTCATTACTGAAAATAGGAAAAGCCCTTATGTACCAAGGGTTTAATAAGCACTTATAATCTGCTGTAGGAATCAATCTATTCGATGAAAATTGAATCACTCTAACAAAAAAGACGGCCAAATAATATCGGCTGTCTCTTTTTTAGGCTAACTAAATAGGCAGCCCACATTTATTGTCCATCTTTGTCCATATAGGACATAAACTGCCTTTCTACCATTTATGCTATTACTAAAATACCACATTCTTTTGATAGTATCACGATGTCCAAAGTGATTTTATTTATTATTTTAAATATTCAGTTTATTAAATTGACTTTAGTAAATATTTCAAGCTATGATGAAATAAACCCGGCATTATAATAGGGTTTTTATTTTTGAGAGGAGGCTAAGATTTACCCAAACTTGCTATATTTAAATTAAATGGAGGAGGGGAAAAATTGAAAAGATCACTTAGTATTATATTTACTTTGACTTTACTTTTAAGTATGATTTCGGGCAATTCTTTTGCATCTAATTTTAAAGAAGAGGCTGATATTGTTTATTTAAATGGCAATATTTACACTGTGGATAATAAATTTTCAAAAGCAAAAGCACTGGCAATCAAAGGGCAGAAACTCATCTATGTCGGTAATAAAGGGCAAGCCAAGAAATACATAGGTTCAAATACGAAGGTAATTGATTTAGAAGGGAAAACTGTGATTCCAGGATTAAATGATGGACATCTGCATTTTCCAAGTATGGGTATGAATTTACTCCAAATTAACGGTTTTAATAAACATAAGGAAGAGATATTGAACCTAGTGAAGGAAGAAGCCGGTCGACGTGAGCCAGGGGAGTGGATTTTAGGATATGGTTGGAACCATGAACTTTGGCCGGATAAGAAATTCCCAACCAAAGAGGAGCTTGACACTGTTGCACCGAATAATCCGGTTATGCTTCAAAGAGTCGATGGACACTCTATCTGGGTGAACTCCAAAGCACTGGAAATCGGTGGCATCACGAAAGACACTCCCGACCCTCAAGGTGGAGAGATATTACGAGATGCCAGTGGTGAACCAACCGGTGTCTTGATTGATACTGCCGGCACATCAGTTACATCAAAGATTCCACCGTACAGTACTGAGCGTATAGAGGAAGGCCTGTTAAAAGCTCAGGAAGAACTATTTGCAAATGGGATTACAAGCGCAACAGATGCTGGTACGCATCTAAGTTATATAAACGACATGAAGAACTTATATAAGAAAGGAGATTTAAAAGCTAGATTAAATGTCATGGTAGCCAATGGTAAAGGTGGAGAAACTGGTGAAAGCCTGGAATATTATTATAAAAATGGACCGGAAATTGGTCTGTTTGGAGACCGTTTAACCGTAAGATCTTTAAAACTTGTCGGTGATGGTTCCCTAGGCTCCCGCAGTGCGGCCCTTTTGGAGGACTATAGTGATCGATCAGGACATAAAGGAAACTATAGATTTACAGATGAGGAGTTATATAGACTGGTAAAAGAGGCTCGTAAGTATGGCTGGCAGGTAGCTACCCATGCAATAGGTGATGGTGCTATTCTTCAAGTGCTTAACACCTACGAGAGAGTATTGAAGGAGGATCCGTTGGCAGATCATCGCTGGAGGATCGAACATTTCCAAATAGCTAACGCGAGCGAAATTGACCGAATTTCCAAGATTGGCATCCTGCCTTCCATGCAGCCTGTGCATGCGACTTCTGATAAAAATATGGCTGAGGATCGAGTTGGACCCGAAAGAATAAAATACTCCTATGCGTGGCGAAAGGTTATTGATGCAGGGTCGTATATTATTGGAGGTTCAGATGCACCTGTAGAGTTGGTCAACCCTTTCCATGGATTATATGCTGCCATCACACGTATGGACCGTGACGGAAATCCTGCTAGAGGTTGGTATCCAGAGGAAAGTATGACAAGGGAGGAAGCTGTTAAAGCGTTTACAATCTGGGCAGCGGAAGGAAGTTTTGAAGAGAAAATCAAGGGCTCTTTGGAGGCTGGAAAGTTAGCTGACTTTATAGTAATTGACAAAGATCCTATGAAATGCCCAGAAGAACAATTAAAAGATATTCAAGTACTTACTACAGTATTAGGTGGAGAAGCTGTATATAAAAAATAGATCAACAAAAAAATCTTTTGAGACTGCTGATAACATCAGTAGTCTTTTTAATATGCATTCATTGTAGCTTTATAAAAAAGTTTGAAAAAAGAAAGTAAAGCGCCTGTAGTTCAATAAGAAAAGGTTGCCGTAGCACCCTGTTTTTGAAGTAAAGCATCCATTAGTTCGACAAGAAATTTATTTCGTTTTCCTTTTATGTACGTTTAAATACCTATACAACTGATAGGATAGACAAGCTATATTTGCCATATAAGTAAAACGCAAGAGGTATAGCTGTTAAGTCAGATATTTTATTAAAAGTGAGTGTTATGTTTGAACAACAAGGTTACCCTGGTACCCCCTATGTAAAGGATTTGTGACACTTAAGAAACAGAAAATACTAGTCTTGAAAAAGCTGTTCGACAAGTGCTTTCAGAAAGAGCAGGAGCAACAGTTTGCTTTATGAATCAAGACATATTAGAAAAGACTATAGAAAGCCTGGAAGCTAAATTAAAACAAGTAAAGTAGTAAAATACAGAACTTATAGAATTTAATAGAAGAATAGAATCCCAACTCACGAAAAGATGGTGGCAGAAATTATTTGATCGGAGTAAAATCTCGATCTTCTTTATTGTTGAAAAAATCGTAACAAAGAAGGCGTCTCACATAGGACGGTAAACAACATTACGAACGGAGTTGTAATTATTATGAGTAGAAAAAAACAATATATATGACATTGGGACTCGTTAGTTGTTTCTTGATGATTGGAATTGCAGTTATTTCAATATTAGTCAACGTTAAAACCTTTGATAGAAATTCACTAGGTAAAACGGGGTCACCGTCGATCGGTAGTGGCGGCGAAGATTATTCCAAGGAAGTTGTGAATGAACCCGTTGAAAAAGATATTGTCAAATTGGCGGACGGCACGGACGCACACTGATATACCAATCCTGAACCCATTTTAAACCATTCATAAATTCTCTCTCCCTAAGTTACCATAACTCGATGTTATCGGTACTGAAAAGGATCTTCGGTTGGAAGATCCTTTTAGCTTCTTATTCAATTAAAGCGCCTGATTACGGAAGATCATTCCAAGGCCTTATTAAAAGTAAAACTCCTTGTTGCTTATAGAGCTGTCACTTGATCAAAAGGCATTGATTCCCCATCCACTAGAACATCTATTACATCGTGTCCTGGGTCCGTTGTTAAATAATAAGTTTTTTGCTTTACAACATCATTTTGTAGATTAGATACATTAAACTTTATGGTTACTGTATCCCCTTGTGTTTCTAAATCCGTTCCTACATCTCCATTTGATTGAAAAATAATATAATAGCCTTTTTTACCATCATTGATTAATTGAAGTTTTAAATTGGAATCAACTTTTTCCTGCACATTATCAGGTACATATTCAATTTCACTAAAACTCAACGTTGATGAATTACAGGCCGATAAAATTAAAATTATTAAAAATGTGGCTACAAATATTTTCTTCAATGCCCTTCACTCCTTCTGTCCTATACTTTAGTACGATTAATCTCAATATTAAACGTAATTCCGAGTGCAGTCACTCATATTCCTAAAGAGGCAAGCCACTACGCCTTTGCAACTCGTTATTTCGCAATCTGGCTCTTTAGTTGAACAAGGTCCCAAATTATCACATGAATACTGTATACAAATCTAGTTCACTAAAAGCCAAATCCCTTTGTATCAGGGGTTTGGCTTTTAGTCGTTTTTTATCGTTTATTCAGGATTTTATACAACCTTGATGTAGCAAGGGTTTGCTAGATGATCAATAAAAAGGCCCTAGATTAACCACTAGAGCTTTTTCTATTTCATCTTTATTTATCTAATTATGAAAGCTGTAGGTTCGTAAAAGTACACTTTTACGAACTTTTTTTTGATTTTTCTACTTCAACTAAGGGGCAGGTTAGTCGAAGTAGAATTATTAATGATGTTGTTACATAAAGTGTACAAGAAAAAATAAGGAGGTAATTATGAATAAAAACCTAATGGCTTTTTCTATTATTTTTTTGGGGTTAAGTATTATTTTAGGTTGTTGGTTTATTTCACAATCTTTAAGTTTCAAAAAAGATGATGTGGTGGAGCAAAATCGTTATGAATTTATCATAATGAATGATAATGAGAATAGAATTTTTGATAAACAGACAGGAGAATATTGGCAAAGCATATCTAATAACGATAATTGGGACAAAAAAACTCCACTAACCTCAAATCAATCAAATTAGTATATTGCATCAAAAAAGTTAAACGCCAGTCCTATATGGAATACACAGTAGATTTGGAAATGAATCAGAACACAATGTTTGAAATTTTATAATTTTTATAAATAGTTAGAAGAGAGTAGGTGTAAGCCACCACTTGTACCAATACAATATTGTGAAGGATTACACTTAAAGTAACGGGTGCTTTACTTCAATAAGGGGTTACTACGGCAACCTTTTTCTAATGGAACTACGGGGCAGGTTTGTTGATGAAAAATGAACCTCTTGTTGTTCAATTTACGTAGATGATAATAACAAGGCTTAAATTAATTAGGAGTTGATATTACCTTGATTTGTTTATGGCTTTTGCTGGGGGAATTATTGCTATTACCGGCTTCTCCGTAATATTGGGGAGAAGGATTTTGGAACCGAAGAAAGAACTTCAACAAAAAATAGATAAACTAGAAGAAGAGGTTCGTATATTAAAAAATCACAATTAATAAACTATGCTTTAATGTACAGATGCGTTAGCTTATCGGAGCTGTCTATAAGGCTTGATAACAGGGTTCTTGCTGTAGACCGCAAAGTAACCTGTAATAAAAGTAAGGACAAAAAATTCTCCTTGTGTTTCTATTTCTTGAGGCTCACTTCGATTGACTGCTCTATATAGAGAACCTTGAGATATTCCTCTTACTTCCAAAATCTCTTTTAATGAATACTCTTTACAATCATACATTTGCAGAGCAACAGTAAGTTTTTCTTTATCTAACTTAGGTCTACCCAATTCTTTTCCAACTGCTGTATAATGCTGAGGATATCCAATGGTTTACGACCTAAACGGGAGATACTTTCCACTACAGCTGTATCTCCTTGTCTGATTACATCAAACAACCGATGAAGTCCTTTTCGATCTTTAATGGTACCAGTAAACTTCTCGTATACTAATTTTTCACAATCATATTCAGTATATAAGAAGATTATTAATTGGAGGTAAGTTGATGATTCGAAGATCTATCTTAATATTTTTAACGTTAATCGTATTCCTTGCTGGTTGTAGTAATGAAGCAGAAAGGAATACCTCAAAAATTCAGAAACCATCAGATTCAAATCAAAGTACACCTCAGACTTCCTTAACAGATGAACAAATATTAATGATACCTCCAGGACGTTTTGCTGGTTCTAACTATGATGAACAGAAAGTTCAGGCGGTTCTGGATCAATTACCAAGTAATTTGACAGCTGATCAATATATGGAAGAACTACTCCTCCTATTGGCTGAAGACTATCGCCCTTATGTGTCCACTTTCATTAATTTTGAATCCGAAGTTACAGTGAATAATCAACGACCTAATGAAAAGGTTACATTACCCACAAGTAAGAAGTTACATATTTCAATCTTACTTGATGCCAGTGGCAGCATGAAAGAACAGATTAATGGAAAATCAAAAATGGATTCTGCAAAAGAAGCTATTCAGAGCTTCGGGGATAAATTACCAAAAAATGCAGAGATATCTTTGCGGGTTTACGGACATAAAGGAACAGGAAGTCAGAAAGATAAACAAATATCATGTAACAGTACAGAAGAAATCTTTCATGGTCAAGGTGAGCAGACAAATCAAATAAAAACGGTACTTCAAGGTGTAAAACCGGCTGGATGGACACCAATTGCAAATGCTCTAAAATCTGTAAAACAAGATATTAATCCTGAGACAACCGATTCGATTGTATATGTGGTAAGTGATGGAATTGAAACATGTGGAGGTAATCCAGTACAGATTGCAAAAGAACTCAATCAATCAAAGGTTAAGACAGTTGTGAATATTATTGGCTTTGAGGTGGATAATGAAGGACAAAAAATGCTTCGACAGGTTGCTACATCTGGTGGTGGAGAATTTACTTCCATTGATAATGACGAAACACTAAAAAATTATCTGGATAAAACGTATGATAAATTACGAGGCGAGTGGACGAGATGGAAAGAAAAAGGAGCAGGGGAGGCAAATATACAAAAAGAACAGAAACAGGGAACAATCAATAGAACACAAGAAACGATGCAAGGTCTAGCGAACAAAGAACATTCTAATCTGCTTGCAGCCCTTAAGTATCTAGAAACTAGAAAAGAAAATGCTTTCCCCCAGAACGAGCTCTTTAAAAAGGTTAATGAACGCCAAAATTTCGCATGGAATTATGCTCGCGATACAGGGAAGCGTTTGTATGAAGAAGTTTCTAAAAGTGGAAATAAGGTTTATGACGATATAACTGATGAAGGAAATAAGAATATCGATGATTTGACTAATAATAAAAATAATTAGCTGCTGCAGCGGAATGACTCGGGCATGCTTTTGAAAATGTGATGGAGGCGGCCGAGGGCGCTACCCAATTGCTAGGAGGGGTCCAGACAGCATTTTGGCAAAATTGTACGTTAAGGATATAAATGTTGATATAAAAGGGGTGTTCCATTAACGTTCGATTATGGTACTGATGCATTTAAACTCAATCCAGGCTAAATATTAGTACCAAAAGGTGTTCCAAAATCAAAGTATCAGTTACACCCTTTATGAAACTATCATAACGTACGTAAATCACCTATTTTCCACTTTGAAAATGTCAGGTTGATAATGTTTTCACTTGAATAAATTTTGCTTTTCGATACTAATCACGCACCTTTTTTAGAGTAATAGTATCAGTATGTCCTAGATTTAGAGATTAATTGCAATTGTGTTGAAATTTTTGCACCAGAACCTAATAATGTATATATTGATTTAAAAGTGGAATTACCTTAGAATAAAAAGCAAAGATTACCTTTTTAGGATATCGGACCTTTCCAACTTTAGCAAAGAGTGGAAGGATTCAATGAAAGGCATTGTCATTAGCAGTTTCTTTACGGGACTGCTAACGACAATGCCTTTTTCATTAACTAAATCTAAATATAAGAAAGACAAAACATTTCGAATAAAATGAATGAGTGTTTCCGATATTTATTTGAATAGTTTGAACAAGGTAATTTCAATGAACTTGGAGGTCCTATAAAATGGAGTTTGTTACAAGTATAAACTCATTAGTCAACATTAAAGTAATTGGTATTGGCGGCGGAGGCAATAACGCCGTTAACCGTATGATCGAGCATGGAGTTAAAGGTGTAGAATTTATTGCTGTTAATACAGATGCACAAGCTCTTAATTTATCAAAAGCAGAGATCAAGATACTAATCGGTGCAACATTGACAAGAGGTTTAGGATCAGGGGCAAATCCAGAAGTAGGTAAAAAAGCAGTTAAAGAAAGCAAAGAGCAGATCCAAGAAGCATTAAAAGGTACAGACATGGTATTCGTTACAGCCGGAATGGGCGGCGGTATAGGAACGGGTGCTGCCCCTGCTATTGCTCAAATTGCCCGTGAGCTTGACATACTAACCATTGGCGTTGTAACACTTCCGTTTGCGTTTGAGGGCCATAAGCGTGCAACACAAGCAGCAGGCGGAATCGCCTCAATGAAGAAAGCAGTGGACACATTAATTGTTATTCCAAACGATCGCTTATTGGAGATTTTACATAAAAATACACCCATGCTTGAAGCATTTCGTGAAGCGGATAATGTTCTTCGCCAAAGTATCCAAGGTATATCGGATTTAATTGCTGTACCAGGTTTAATCAACATTGATTTTGCTGACGTGAAAACAATCATGTCCAATAAAGGGTCTGCCTTAATAGGCATTGGCAGAGCAACAGGTAAACATCGCGCTGCGGAAGCTGCAAAGAAAGCCATTTCCAGTCCGTTACTTAACACTTCCATCGACGGAGCCCAAGGTGTGCTAATGAAACTCACAGGCGCCAATATAAGTCTATATGAAGTACAAGAGGCAGCAAATATTATTACTTCTGCGGCAGACTCCGAGTTAAATATGATTTTCGGTTCTGTTATTAATGAAAACTTAAAAGATGAAATTATAGTAATTATTATTGCTACTGGCTTTAATGATCAGGAGGTTCCATCATTAAAAATGTCTGCCCGTCCTTCAATAGCAGAAATGGAAAAACCACTGTCACAAGAGTTCTGATGCAAAAATTTTACGAAGGGAGCCGTTTAGGCTTCCTTTTGTACGTTCAGTTTTTTACCTCCTTAATAATCGTAAGCTGTTAAGAATGACTAGAATCGTACTTCCTTCATGACTGATCACTTATACGGGGGTAACTCATATTACGTCGGTTGGAAAGTGATCGGCTTCCCTGGACTTAAATCTTTGGCTGACACCAACACCTTAAAGTACAGCTTTAAAGATTACTACCACCAAGATTACGATTGGGCTGATTTGATCCCTTACTTGAAAGAAAAGAAAGGGGATTAGCAATGGTTCTACCCCGGCTACGGTTATAAAGTCAAAGAATTGATGGAATTTGGCTAACTTTTTTTCCGTGCAAATAAATTAGAAGCCCAAACCCATTTGAAAACAGATCTTGGATGATAAATAAAGGAGAGAGGATGGCTAACAGTCACCTCTTTTCTTATCTAAAGAACGCTTTAAAATAGGCTTTTCCTCATTTTAATCAATCGTTTGATTAAAAAAATATTCTTGACTCCTCAACCGTTACGTTGGGCATCTTCCCAATCCTATTGCTCAGAATTGCAATCACACAAATTATATTTTAGTTCTTTTCGATTCCAGCTAGTAAGCGGTAACCGCCCCCGTAACCATAGCCACCGCCGCCGTATCCACCAACAAAGCTAGCTCCAACAATGATTAAGAGTATAAACAAAACGACTATAAAGGCGAAACCTCCACCAAATCCAAAACCGTCGTCACACCTTGATTCACAACCTGACATACAGAAACCTCTCCTTATTTGTTTTTAAGGAGAAAATTAATTAAATGGGTTATATCACCTTATGCTCTAATTAGGAAAATGACACAATAGTCTCCATTTCTGTTCATAGGATAAAATGTTGGAGGTACCCCATCACCATCAAGTTAAAATTCTATAACTCCCCCAGAGTTTTCTTAGCTTGATGGGCACATGTGGAGGTACCCCTATTTTACGTCCTATTCAAGAACTATCATTAATACTCCCACACTAGAAAAATCAGTTTAATCAATTGTGGATCTAGGATTCAAACCACTTTTTGAGTGGAACACAATAGAATTAGGTCTTATTCGTTATTGGTTTTTTTCAAAAGAAACAGACCGACAGCCGATCTTTCATATGTGTTCTTCAACTGAACTTCACTAGTTATTTGAAAGAATTTTCAGAATTTATCTATTGTGTTTTATCAGAATAGTTAGTATTATTATACCTAACTAAATTAGTTAGGTGGTATGTTGATGACGAAAAATAAAATTAAAGAAGTTGCTTACAAGCAATTAGCTGAGAAAGGCTATGAGCGTGCAACTCTTTCAAGCATTGCTAAAGAGGTGGGGATTAAAACACCGTCCATTTATGCTTTTTATAAAAGTAAAGAAGATCTATTTATGGCTGTATATAAAGATCTGTTGCAAGATAATCACCGTCACATAAAAAGTTCAATGGACAATTTAACAAATGGAACGGTAAAAGAAAAGCTCTATCAAATATTAGAAGCGATATGTCATTATCATTTAAGTCAACCTGAGAAAACGGCAGCCTATATGAAATTTACCTTTTTCCTTCCTCCGACTTTAAACGATGAAGTAAAAGAAACGTTTAGCGAGATGGAAGAGGTTCTTGGTGAGATGCTTGAAAGTATCTTTTCTGAGGGAATTAGGCAGGGGGTGCTAAAAAATCAACCTATTGATGATTTAATTGCCTCCTTTCTATGTTTAATGGATGGAATCTTTTTGGAATTGCTCTATTATCATCACCAGGAAAACAAATTTAAAAGACGGGTAGAGCAAACTTGGAGCATTTATTGGAATGGAATTTATAACGATCATGAAAAAGCAGCTTACTCTGATGAACAAAGTAAAAAAAATTGTGACAATAAATAGGGGGCTGCGTCTATGAAAGAGGAAAAAGTTATTTCAGATTTTGCACGAGAGGCCGTACCAAAGGAATTGCGAAGATCATGGTTTTCGATGTTTTCGGTATTAGTCGCTATCGGGGTCGACTTATCTGCGGTTATGTTAGGGGCGGAATTAGCGAATGGGATGCCGTTAAATCAAGCAATTTTATCGGTTTGTGTCGGATCGCTCATTCTTGCCATTTTATGTACGATTTGTGCGATTGTCGGAGCTTCCACCAATCTTTCTACATCAATGATTACAAAGTATGTATTTGGAAAATATGGTGCTCAAGTGTTTTCTGTTGTCCTCGGGATATCTTTACTTGGGTGGTTTGGGGTACAGGTGGGCTTTTTTGCTACCAATGCGCACACAGTTTTACAAGACGCCTTTCACTTATCCTTCAACGTTAAAGCCCTTTCTTTAATTGGCGGTCTACTGATGATGACGACCGCTATTTTTGGGTACCGGGCTATTGAGAAATTAAGCGTGTGGTCTGTGCCTCTATTATTAGGATTAATGCTGTTCACCTTATTTTTAACGCTGAAAAATTATTCGATACCCGTAAGTATTCCAAAAGCAGGAGGATTTACGTTTGGCAGTGCGATATCGCTTGTAATCAGTATCTTCATTGTAGGAGCAACAGTGCAGCCGGATTATGCTCGTTGGGCAAAAAGTAAAAAGGATGCAATCATTGCCACATTTTTCGGTATTTTTATTGGAAACAGCTTTATGATTATCCTGGCCATTTTAATGTCAAAGGCAATGGGAACTGATGATATGATGAAAATTTTTATCGCGCTTGGATTGGCGATTCCAGGAATACTCGTATTAACGCTCGCACAATGGACGACGAATACGACGAATTTATACTCTTCTTCGCTAAGTTTTTCATTAATTTTCACGAAAATTCCGAAAGAATGGTTAACGATTATTTTAGGAATCATTTCAACGATCCTGGCAGTTCTCGGTATTTATGATCAATTTCTTTCATTTTTAAATATTTTGGCGATTATAATCGCACCGATTGGTGGTATTTATATAGCTGAATATTTTTTTGTAAAAACTGAATTCCAACGCTATGACCAACATTTAGAGGCAAAGGCAGTCGTAATTCGTTCGAACCTTGCTTGGGTTGTTGGGATGCTGATTACTTATTTGACAACCGCACAGCCGTCAGGATTAGCTTTATTTTCCCTTACAAGCGCCTCTGCTCTTGATGGCTTTTTAACCGGATTTATTGTACAAGCGGTGTTAGGAAAACTATTGAAACAAAAGGATTCGTTTCAACAAGTAACGATTGACAAAAAAGAAAATGAGGAGTTTGGACAATGAGATATATAGATGAACAGACAATTGAAAAAATCGCATTAGGTGCAGCCGTTTTAGGAACAGGCGGCGGTGGAGATCCCTATATTGGGAAATTGATGGCGAAAGAAGCCATTAGAAAATATGGACCTGTGAAGTTAATTTCATTAGATGAATTAGAGGATGACCAGTTGGTAGTAACTGTATCTGGGATGGGTGCCCCAACTGTTGTAATTGAAAAAATACCGTCAGAACATGAAATGACAGCACCATTGGAAACGTTAGAAAGAGTGCTGGGGAGAAAAGTCGATGTGGTAATGCCAATTGAAGTAGGGGGGATCAACTCTTTATTTCCAATTATCGCAGCTGCTAAAAAAGGTTTGCCAATGTTAGATGCGGATGCGATGGGGCGTGCGTTTCCAGAAGCACAAATGGTCACCTTCTATTTGGACGGTTTTGACCCATCACCTGTTACAATGGCTGATGAGAAAGGAAACACGGTCGTGTTGTATCCACAAGGTGGAGTGTGGACAGAACGATTAGCACGTGCTCTTACGGTTGAAATGGGCGGAAGCTCATCCGTTTGTGAATATAGTCTTTTTGGAAAGGATGTCAAGATGTCAGTTATTCCTGATACACTTTCTTTGGTTGAACGAATTGGTGAATATTTGTTAGATAATCAAGTGAAAGAACAAGTAAGAATCAATAAAATGTTAGAGGAATTAAATGGATATCATTTGTTTGAAGGGAAAATTGCAGACATTGAACGGAGGCTTAGTGGAGGCTTTACAAGAGGTAGTGCAAAGTTGGAAGGTAGTCGTAATGACCAAGGGAAAACATTTACCATCTTTTTTCAAAACGAGCATTTAGTTGCGAAAGAAGGCGAGCATTTACTATGTTCTACTCCAGATTTGATTGCTGTTTTAGATGCGGAAACGGGTTTCCCTATTACAACAGAACGAATGAAATATGGTGCACGTGTTGTAGTCGTTGCATTTCCTTGCCATGATAAATGGAGAACGCCAAAGGGAATTGAAACAGCAGGACCTCGTTATTTTGGGTACGATTTTGACTATAAACCAGTAGAAGTTCTACAGAAGGAGAGAAGATAATGTATCGCTTAGGAGTAGATGTTGGAGGAACTAATACAGATGCAGCTTTACTAGACGAACGTTTACAAGTTATTCATACGGTTAAAGTACCAACTACAAAAGATGTAGAAAGTGGGATCTTTGGTGCCATCGCAAAAGTGGTACAAGAAAGCAGAATAGAGCCTAGTGATATTGGATATGCCATGCTCGGAACAACGCATTGTACGAATGCTATTGTTGAGCGTAAACGTCTAAATAAAGTAGGTGTTATTCGAATTGGGAAGCCTGCTACAACAGCTATCCCTCCGTTTGCAGATTGGCCACAAGATTTAAGAGAAGAAATTGAAGTAGCTTCCACTATTGTTTCTGGTGGCTATGAATTTGATGGAAGATTGATTTCTGAGTTAAATAGAGAAGAAGTGTCAAAATTTTGTAAAGAAATTCAGGGAAGTGTAGAAAGTATTGCTATTTCGGCTGTGTTTGCGCCTGTAAATAAAGAACAAGAAGAAAATGTTGCGAACTGGGTAAAGGAAGAGCTTGGAGATGTTCCAATTTCTCTCTCTAGTGAAATTGGCAGTATCGGTTTACTAGAACGTGAAAATGCCACTATTTTAAATGCAGCCTTAATGAAAACAGGTCAAACTGTTATTAATGGATTTTCTAAAGCATTAGTTAATCTCAATATTAAAGCGGAAATGTTTTTCAGTCAAAATGATGGAACTTTGATGAGTGCGCCTTATGCGCTTCGTTATCCGATTCTGACCATGGGGTGCGGTCCAACAAACTCTATTCGAGGTTCAGCCCATTTATCAGGAATAAAGGATGCCATTGTACTTGATGTTGGAGGGACAACGAGTGACCTTGGTGTATTAACAAGAGGATTTCCAAGACAGTCTTCTTTATCAGTAACCATTGGTGGTGTGAATACTAATTTTAGGATGCCTGATATTTTATCAATTGGGCTGGGCGGTGGAACTCGCATTTTTGGATTAGACGAAAAGTTTACGATTGGACCGGAGAGTGTAGGCTATGAGATTACCAGAAAAGCACTTCTTTTCGGTGGAGATGTATTAACTACTTCAGATGTTGTGACGCGTTTAGGATATGCTTTTGAGGATAAAGCAATGCAGGTTGAACATTTACCAATAGAGTTTTGTAATAATGTATATGAAAAAATGACAGATATGTTAGAGGATGCGATTGATCAAATGAAGACGAGCTCAAAAGAAGTACCACTTATTTTATCAGGTGGTGGGAGCATTATTGTTTCGAATTCTTTGAAAGGGGTTTCAGAGGTCGTTAGGCCAAAACATTTTGAGGCCGCAAATGCAATTGGAGCAGCACTTGGTCAAATTAGTGGTGAAGTTGAAAAGGTTTATAGTTTAGAAGGGATTTCCCGAGAAGATGCTATCCATCATGCTAAAAAGTTAGCTACTGAGGAAGCAATAAAGGCGGGAGCAAATAATGCCACTATATCGGTGGTTTCTGTAGAAGATATACCACTTTCGTATTTACCTGGAAATGCATTACTAATTAAAGTAAAAGTTGTCGGCGACTTAGTTGGTTCTGGTGTAAAAATTATTTAAAAAAGTCACAGGATATTACCTTTAAGAAAATTAAGAAGGAACTTATAGATACTTATAATTTGAAAGATTGGTATTGTTACTAGAAACCAAAGTACTGAACCACATAAACAACGACGTAATTGAGTAGAAGATTACTTAAAAACGAATTATCCTGATTTTGATGTTAAAGTGCGTGGTAAGGAAAGAATTGAGAGTTCTAAAAAGGAGTTGAAAGGGGGAATAATATTGCTTCAAAAGTTAAGCGATGAATTATTAATTAATACCTATCTTAAAAAAATTAGAAATTGATCCCAGTTTTATATCGTTATTAACCAAAGAAATAAATAAAAGATTTCGTTCTGATGTAATATAATCATTAAATTTTCTAGTACTATCTTAGAAATATACCCAGACCAACAGATAGTCTTTGYAAATGARATTGTACCWGTAAMATCGTTGAAAAAAATTCATAAGGAACAAAAACAACTCAAAGAAAAGTAGAGCAGCTAAAACGTTTTGAAATAATTGTCAATCGATATTCAAAAGAAGAAGTAGAGACAATTATCTAGTTGAAAAGCCTATTAATTAGGCTTTTTAATGTGTTTTTAAATTAAAGCAGAGGTCTCAGTCATAACTAATGGCTGATGCCGTGTGGGGGGAATCGGTTAAAGCCATTGTTGTACAAAGGGAAGGGGCTAATCTCATAGCAGAAGATATCAWTGGTTACTGCGAAGGAAAATTAGCCGGCTATAAGAAACCAAAATCAGTAGACTTTGTACATRAACTCCCACGAAACCCATCGGGGAAAATATTAAAAACAACATTGCGGGATTCCTTTGCAAATGATAGAAATGGAATCTTTCATATTAATTAATTTTTTCTATTACGGAAACAAGTTGAAAAGCAACTGCGTTGATTAAGCAGTTGCTATTTTTTTATAAAATAGACAAATAGGAGTATAGATAATAGGTTTTTTATGATGTTTATTGGTATATTATATCTATTTTACATGTTTAAGCACTATTTTTATTTATGTCAAGCTCAAGGTACTTATAAAGACAATCCCATATTCAGTGTAAAATAAGAAAGCCTAGTGATGAAATAATCATTACAAACATAATTTACAAAGAATATCCTGATAAAATTCACGAAAATGGGGGAGTAAAAGAAAGTGGAATTGGTAGAGAAGGGGTAAAGTACGCCATTGAGGAAATGACGGAACAAAAATTATCTCGACGGTAACAAGCACCAAGGTAGAAAAAAGCAGCGACATTTTTCAATCGCTACTTCTTCAAAAAGTTCCATTCATTATGGGTAGTGACAGTGCACTGGCTCTATTTCAAAAACTCCACCAGTTCCGTTGTAAATTCCCCTGAAGCCTCAATGTTGGACAGGTGGGCTCCTTCTAGTTCGACGTAGCGTGCGCCCTGAATCTGCTCAGCAAGGTATTGTCCGTCAGATGGAGGCGTTGCTAAATCCCCGGTGCCAACAATTACTAATGTTGGTACGTTAATTTGTTTGACTGAGTCCCGTTGATCCATATCACGGACTGCTGCACAGGCTTCAACATACCCCTCAGGTGAAGTCGACAAAAGAACCTTTCTCACCTGATCCAGCTCTTCAGACCCTTGCACCAGATATGGATCCCTGAACCAACGAGCCAAAACGCCCTCCGCAATTACTTCCATTCCTCCATTACGAGTAGCTGAAATTCTTGCATCCCAAATTTCACGAGGCCCGATGAAAGCAGCCGTATTGCAAAGCGCAAGTTTCCCAAGACGTTCAGGAACATTTAGTGCCAACCACATACCTGTCATGCCGCCCATTGAAACCCCAGCAAAGTGGGCACGTTCGATTCCTAAACCATCCAACAGGCCGATTACATCCTGTCCAAGTTGCTCAATTGTATAGGGACCTGTTGGCACACCTGATTCACCATGTCCACGAGTGTCATATCGTAACACGCGAAAATGCTGTGTTAGAGTTTCAATCTGGGGATTCCACATCGAAAGATCAGTCCCGAGTGAATTGGAAAGAACCAAAACTGGAAGATCTTCCCCGCCATCGAAACGGTAATGTATGCGAACACCATTAACTTCTATAAAATTCATGCCAAACACCTCCTAATAATGTCTACTTTTCTATTGATAGATAGTCGCTACCTTCAAACCAAGCCGGAATACCTGCAGTCAGTAACGCTACAAGAGATACATCAGCAATTTCCGCTTCGGTTGCTCCATATTTTTTTGCACCCTGAACATGGAGTTCTATCCCTTTTGGATACATTTCTGCGACATTAATCCCAACAAGAACAAGTTCCTTTAGTTTACGAGAGACAACATTGTCTTTTAGAACTGTTCTTCTTAAATCTGTATATCTTTCTAAAACAGACGGGTTAAATTGATTTAAAACTTTAACCCAGTTAGGCAGCTCCCCACCCACTTCTTTTTCATAATAACTGTTATAGTCAGCCAAGGAGGCGAAAAAGGACTCTTCATCTCCAGGAGGCGCAGCATTGAATTCTTCTTTTCCAACATAAGAAACCGCGTATTCAATCGCTTTAACACCCGTAAACCAGGCAGGTATGCCTCTAGAGATGATACAGGTAGCCAAAACATCGGCAACCTCCTCGATTGAGGCACCCGAATCGATAGCACCCTTTGTATGATAGATCATACTCCGTTCATATCTGCGGGCAGCATTAATACCGACCAGAATCAATTCTTTCTCCTTTTTAGAAAGGGCTCCGTCTACTAAAATTTCTCCCCTTAATTTTGTGTAATATTCAAGAGCCTTAGGTGCAAAATGATGCATCTTAGCTACCCAATCCGGAACCTGACCGTAAACACGCTCGAAAAATTCTAATCCATTAAAAGTTGTTGTCATGTTAACATCTCCCTAAGTTTTTTTATTTTTAGCATGAATGGTTATTCGACTAACACCAATTATGCGGATTTTAGAGATAATTCCGCAAGTTTTGGAATTAATTCCGTCGAGTTTTAACTTTAATTCCGTGAAATTCACAATGAATGCCGCTAAGTTCCCAATGGCTCCTACCCAGGATCTTTCGAAGGCTTTAAAAATTGCCCTTTATTCCTCGACCGACCGGAATAGTGTTGCAATCCCTTGCCCACCAGCAATACATAGGGTGCCAAGTCCCCATTTTGCGTTCCTCTTCTTCATGGCATGGATAAGTGATACACTAATTCGCGCACCGCTGTTTCCAATCGGATGTCCAAGAGCGATGGCTCCTCCATTGACGTTGATTTTTTCCATTGGTAAGTCTAGCTCTTTAATCACCGCTAATGCCTGTGCTGAAAAGGCCTCATTTAATTCTACTAAATCTAGATCGTCTAGGCAGATATTTGCCATTTCTAGTGCTTTTTTTGTTGCCTCAACAGGACCAATGCCCATCCGGTCCGGCTGTACACCAGATACTCCAAGTGCAACGACTTCCACAATAGGCTGAAGTTGATATTTCTTTACTATTTCACCGGAAACCACCAACAGCATCGAGGCACCATCATTTAACCCCGAAGAATTTCCTGCTGTAACCGTTCCACCCTTTTTAAATGCAGGTTGAAGAGTCGCCAGCTTTTCTAAACTCGTTTTTCTTGGGTGTTCGTCAACAGAGAAGACAACTGGTTCTCCTCGCTTTTGTAAAATAGAAACAGGTACAATTTCATCCTCGAAACTTCCATTTTCAATTGCATTAAAAGCTTTCACCTGGCTTCCAAAGGCAAATGAATCTTGTTCCTCACGTGAAATGGAATAGTCTTCTGCTAGGTTCTCAGCCGTCATCCCCATCACGAGACGTCCGTATTTTTCCTCCGGCTGTGAGCCAGGCTGGCTTTCCTTATTCGGATCCAAGATTTCGCCGTTACCTGATAGTAAGCCGTACCGTCCATTTCGGATATAATAAGGGGCACAACTCATACTTTCTACCCCACCGGTAATATAAGTATGCCCTACTCCAGATCGAATGGCCATAAAAGCGTTATGAATCGCCTGCATCCCGGAGCCGCACTGACGGTGTACCGTATACCCTGGCAAGGATTCCGGTAACTCGGCCTTAAGTAAAGCCTTTCGGGCGATATTAGACTGGTCCTGACTTTGTTTTGCTTGACCAATAATTACTTCGTCAATCACTTCATTAGGAAGAAGATTCTTGAGCTTAAGATCTTCAAATAATGGAAGCAAAAGATCATCAGGCTGCACATCCTTCAATGCACCACCGATTTTTCCAACAGCTGTCCTCTGTGCACTCACAACAAATACTCGATTATCCATGATTCTATCCCCTTATAAATGTCATAGCAGATTCACAAATTTCAAATGTTGCCTCTGTCTTATCCTTGACTTCATCCAAGCTGACACCCGGCATCAACTCTTTCAATATTAATCGCCCACCTTCAATGGTAAATACCGCCAACTCAGTGATGATCATATCGACCTTCCGGAGTGATGTAATTGGGTAGGTACATTTTCCAACAATTTTCGGGTCACCGTTTTTAGCGGTATGATTGGTCGTGACAATGACTTTTCCTGCTCCGCTTAAAAGGTCCATCGCTCCGCCGACACCCATAATGTTTTTTCCAGGTATCGCCCAGTTTGCAATCAAACCTTGCTCATCGACCTGTAGAGCCCCAAGGATGGCGATATTCACATGCCCTCCGCGAATCATTGCAAACGACTCCCCACTATTGAAGTACGAGGCACTAATCTCCTCGGAAATCGGGAGTTTCCCTGCATTCACCAAGCTTGGATCAAAGTCTTCGTCACTCGTTAATTCCTTTACCCCAAGCATTCCATTTTCGGTATGGAAAAAGACAGAACTTGAATCTACATATTTAGCAACAAGAGTTGGAATCCCGATCCCGAGGTTCACAATCGAGTTCGGTTGTAATTCGGCTGCAGCACGTTTGGCAATAAGTTCTTGACTCTCCCTGCTCATTTGGAAACCACTCCTTCTTTTCTTAAAATCATTTTGCTTTCGACGATGGCATCGACGAATAGGTGGGGCGTCACTATCTCTTCAGGAGACAATTTTCCAGCTTCGACAATCTCATCTACTTCCGCAATCACGTAATCAGCAGCGGTAACCATTAATGGATTAAAATTTCGTGCTGTTTTGTAATAGACTAGATTCCCAAGCGTATCTGCTTTCGCTGCTTTTACTAATGCAATATTGGCCTTTAGTGGTAGCTCGAGAACATAATGCTCGCCATTCATCTCCCGTACTTCCTTGCCTTTTGCGAGTTCAGTCCCCGCGCTTGTCTTCGTATAATAACCACCAATCCCTGCACCACCTGCACGAATCGATTCAGACATTGTACCTTGTGGCATTAACTGAATATCCAATTTCCCTTGATTATAGAAATCTCCTACTTCTCGATTGCTAGTAAAATAAGAACCTATCGCTTTTTTAATTTTCCCTTGTCGCAATAAAATCCCAAGACCTTTTCCTGGTTCACCTAGATTATTGCTAATCACCGTTAACCCATCTACATCATGTCTAGTAAGTTCATCAATCAAGGTTAAGGGTGCCCCTACAAGGYCGAACCCTCCGACCATAACGGTATCGTTAGATTTAATTTTTTTAATGATTTCTTCTACTTGCTTGACCTTTATCATCCTAATCCCCCCATAAATTGTTACCCAACAAAAAGCCCAGCCATCCCAAAAGAAAACGCATGAGCGCTCTTCTTTTGGAAAGGCTGGGCCATCTCATTTTATGAAAACGGGTTGAGCGTTTTCATCATGAAGATTTCAACTTTCCATCATCTAAATCAGCTTTTCTGACTAGATTTCCATGTTTCTTCTATTATATCATACGATTTTTTTCAATTTCCATGTTCTTTAGCCCAAAAACCCCCAAAGTAGAACGGCCGCGGAATAAACAATCCCAATCCAGAACATCATGACAACGGTATAGCCCATCACATCTTTTAACTTCAGACCTGATAATGCTAATGCTGGTAAAATCCAGAAAGGCTGCACTAAATCGTTCCATGCATTTCCGAGCATAACCGCCATTGATGTCTGGCTAATCGATGCACCTAATTCTTTCGCAGCGTCAATCATAAATGGTCCTTGAACCACCCAGTGTCCGCCAGCCGATGGTGCAAAGAAGTTAATAAAGAAAGAGCTGATTAATCCCCAGAATGGCAGTGTTTCTGCTGTTGAGAATTGCACAAACCAGTGAGCAAACGTATCTACCAGTCCAGAACCAGCCATGATCGCCATAATACCGGCATAGAATGGGTATTGAAGAATAATACCAGAAATTGTTTTAATTCCTTCATTTAAACTAGAAACATAATTAGCAGGAGTACCTAAAAGAATAATCCCAAGGAAGAGGATGATGAAGTTGATCATATTAAGATCTAACTTTCCTCCCTGATTAAAAGAGGCAACAACATAAATGACTCCAATACCACCGATTGCAAGAGAAAGCAAACGGCTATTGTTTAGTTTTGTTGCAAGTGTTGGTTCTTCATAAGTACTTACAGTCGAGGCCGCTGCTACTTGTTCCTGTGCCTCGACATCTGGATTAATTTCGATGATATTTTCTTTCTTTTTCGGATGAAGCCATGCATTTAAAAGTGGAAGTGTAATGATAACAACAAGACTAGTAATCAACATCGGAGCAGAAAAAATCGTTTCCGCTAACGAAACCAATCCCATATTACCTTCCATCGGATGACCTGCAGTCGAGATCAAAACGGGAATACTTGCCGAAAAACCTAGACCATACAAGGTAAAACCACTGTATGCAGCTGCGATAATAAGTGGATAATGAACCCCTTTAACCTTTAAGGCTAACTTTTTGGCAATGATTCCGCCGATTACTAACCCAAATCCCCAGTTTAAGTAACTACCAATTCCGCCTACAAGCGTGGCAACAATAATGGCCATCTTAGGTGTTTGAACGAGTAATACAATTCTGTTTAGAAAACGGTCAATAATCGGTGCTTTCGCTAATACATAACCCATTGCTAGGATAACGGCCATCTGAGTTGTAAACGATAACAAATTCCAAAAACCAGAACCCCAGCTAGTTGTTGCGGCAATGAACCCCTGCCCTTGAACTAGCATCGCCAGTATCATTGTCAAGATGGTTAAACCAATCGCAAACACAAACGGGTCGGGTAAATACTTTCTCATCAGATTCGTAAAAAAACCTGTAATTTTCTCCACAGTTATGCCCCCTTAATATTATGTTACTATTTTTTATCCCCTAAGTTAACGCTTACATTTCTTCTATTAATTTTAAGTAATTGAATCCTTTTGGAAGCACCTCCACACAATTAAGAATTTTTTAAAACAAAAAAACCTAGCCACCAAAAGGAATCAGAAAACAGAAAGGTTCTCTCATTGTCTCTTGGAAAAGCTAGGTATCCTTAATTTAAGTTGGAATTGGTAGATTCCGTCATTAAGAAGATGCTTTTCTTAGTTAATTATTATAAAAAATATATTCCACTTTATGAATAATGTCAAACTATTTTTTATTTTCTAAATGATTAATTTTTTCAAAATACCTTTTATAGGCTGCTTTTAAGGCAACAATGACAGAATTGGTAGATGGAGCAAAATAATGATCTTCTATCCTGTGAATAAGTTCTTCGATGCCATTAGATAATTGATACCCGACAATCAGCCGTTTGATAAAATCCTTGGCTAAATCCGTTATAAAAGTAAATTCAGCATTCACAATCGAATGGTTACTAGGATCAATCTCCAGAACAATCCCTGCATGTTTATAAACTTCAAACATAGCGCTCCCAGTCGGCGCCTTAGCATATGCAGTAACAAGTACAGTATTCATGTCATGTTGTTTATTCATGTCAGACCACCTAACTTCTATTTTTATTTACTACCTTTTTTATCATAGATTCTTGGACCCATCTTGGTAGAGTTTTTTCGAACATTTTCATATATAATCCCTCACATATTATGATAAGAATATCTCATATAACAATTATATTTACAACAACGTTCCTAGGGTCTAGACTATAAAAATTTTTAATATGGAATATTTTGAGTATCACGGGCAATCACTTACTCATAGCGATTAGGTTTTTAGGTAGCTTTTTTAAAAGTGGGATGTGCAAATTAACACTTAAATCACGCGCAAAATATCTCCAAAAGTTACAAACGAGATGTGGCGTTTTAGTCCGATAAAATAATTCCTCGATGCTTATTGTAGCAACCTCGCTAGAATATACGATAAGTTCTACGGACACAGGAAGTCGATAGGGGTGGCGTAAGGAAAATAACCCACCGGCTACCGCATTTTCCGGAATGACACCATCACATGTACCTTTGTTTCTTATTTCAATTAATTTAGCTATTATTCAGAAATAATAGTCTCTTAACATAAACAATATTTTCATCAACGATAAGTTTCTGTCGAAATTTTGACACAATTAGGAATATATAATTTAATTTAACAATAGATCTATAAATCTATTACTGCTATAAGGCTTTATCATGAAGGAGGACTTTTGATGGAAAACAAAATTAAAGAAAAAATTAATCAGGGCGAATCGGTTTTAGGAACTTTTTTTGAACTTGGTGGTACTACAGCTGTAGAGTGCTTGGGTATTGCCGGATTAGATTTTTTGATTATTGATGCGGAGCATGGTCCTTTTGATGTAGAAAGCTCTATGGATTTTATGCGTGCTGCAGAACTGAGAGGAATTACTCCATTCGTACGGGTAAAGGATGTTTCTCGATCTTCTATCCTTAAAATGCTAGATATAGGGGCTAAAGGCATTGTCGCTCCTTGCATTGACACTATTGATCAAGTAAAGCAATTGGTGGAATACGGAAAATATTATCCTATTGGTAAACGAGGCTTTACTCATGCTAGAGCAGCTAGTTATGGGTTTGCAAGTTTTACAAAGAATATGGAGGAATATTTCAATATTTGCAATGAAAAAACACTGATCATTCCTCAATGTGAAACTCAAGGGTGCTTGGATCATATTGAAGAGATTGTAAATATTGATGGGGTAGATGGAATTTTCATCGGCCCATATGATCTTTCTATTGGGATGGGAATACCCGGTCAATTTGCAGATCCAAATTTTGTGCAAGCCATTGAGCGAATTTTGAAAGCATGTAAAGAAGCAGGGAAATTTGCATTTATTTATTCAACAGATAATAGCACAGCAAAAAAATACTTAGCTGATGGATTTGACGGTGTTGCGATAAACATGGATGTTTCTGTATACATTAATGCATTCAAATCGATTATCAGCGAAGTAAGAAGTAAATAACTTAGAACCTGGACTGAGAAAGGAGAAGTTTGCTATGCCAGAACCAAAACGGTATTCAATTGAATTTAAGATAAGTAGCTGGTTATCCTTCTTGCCTCTGGTTATTTTTATGATAGCCTGCATTCTTTTCTTTGTTGTATTCCGTGTATATGAAATGGATGCCTTAGCCCTGGGCGGTTTTGTGGCGCTTATTATAGGAAGTTTTTTCGCAAAGAGTAATGGTAAGTACTGGAATGGTGTTATTAAAGGGCTGTCTTCTGAGATGGCTAATATGCTAATCCTTATTCTTTTTGTAGTCTCATTCTTTGGAAAAATGATGGCACAGGCTGGTGCGGCAGAAGGTTTTGTCTGGCTTGGTATGCAACTTCACCTGACAGGCGCTCTTTTCACATTGTTTACCTTTATCACTGCCACCATTTTAGCAACTGTAACTGGAACTTCAATTGGAACACTGACGACAGCTTTTCCACTTCTTTACCCCGCCGGCATTTTGCTGGGGGCGGATCCGGTGTTTTTAGCAGGCGCTATTTTAAGCGGAGCTATTTTTGGTGACAGCATTGGGCCAATTTCAGATGTCACTATTGCGAGTTGTGCTACCCAGAAGTATACCAGAAAAGAAGGTTTCGCAGAAATCGGAGGAATGGTTCTATCACGATTACGCTATGCTTTTGCAGCGGGGGTGATCTCCTGTGTGCTTTTCTTGGTTTTTGGGGGGGCAGGCCAGGAAATAGATCTTGCCGGTCAAGATTTAATCAAACAATACTCTGATCCAAGCGGCTTAATTATGTTAATCCCAATCGTAATCCTGTTGTTCGTTGCAGTAAAAAGCCAGAACATCTACTTAGCCGTTACGATAGGCACTTTATCCGGCATAGCTATCGCATTGCCACTTGGCATTTTTGGGATAACCGATATCTTTATAGTGCAGGATGGCCATTTAGGTGGATTTCTTATCGACAGCATCCGAGGTGTTATGAGCACTGTTGTGTTTTTGATGTCATTATTTGGTATTGTAGGAATTCTTGAAGAAAGCGGTACGATGGATAAGATCATGGATCGCTTAATAAACAGCAAACTAGCTTCTACGGCAAAAGGGACAGAGCTTATTATTATGATAGGGACAACTCTTTCTGGCTTTTGTCTTGGTGGTGCTAATGGACCAGCCTGTATGATGTTCGGTCCCCTCGCTGACAAATTAGGAAAACAGAAGCAGCTCCATCCTTATCGCAGAGGAAACCTATTGTCTGGATTTGCCTCTACACTTCCCATTTTAATTCCATTTAGCAGTCTGTTTATTATTATTACAAACGCAAATATAAATAGCTTAGTTGAAGAGTTTTCATTTATCCAGCCTGTTAACCCAATACTGATATCAGCAGGTGCATTCCATCCCATCGTTCTTTTCCTAGTCTTCCTGTTTGCGGTTGTTTCAGGATGGGGGAGACTTTTCGAAGGCCAAAATGGAGAGGCTTTAAAACAGCCAGAACAGAAGGTCCATTATCAAAAGTCTCATGACTTGGTTAAGTAAATATATAAAAAAGGAGCTTAATTATATGTATAATTTTGCAAAGCGTATGGAAGAGGTATCCGCGAGTGCGGTTCGAGAGATTATAAAATTAATGAGCAATCCTGAGATTATATCTTTTGGTGGAGGAAGCCCTGCAAACGAGTCGTTCCCGATTGATACAATTCAAGATATTATAGATAAAGCATTAAGAGAAAATGGAAACCAAATTCTGCAGTATGGCGTGACAGAAGGTTGGAAGGCTTTACGTGAAGCTTATTTAGAGCATATTGCTTATCCAAAGGGAATAAGTGCCTCATTAGAAAATGTAATAACTATTACTGGAGCAACACAGGGTATTCAATTAATATCCGATGTGTTTTTGGATCCGGGTGATGTCGTATTAGTAGAATCTCCTACTTTTTTAAGTACATTAATGGTTTTTAATAAAAATTTTATTAAATGTGTTCCGGTGGAGACGGATGAACATGGCATGATAATGGAAGATTTAGAGGAAAAGATAAAAAGATACCATCCAAAAATGCTTTACTCTATTCCCACATTTCAAAATCCAACTGGAATAACTTTACCTTTAGAACGACGCAAAAAAATTGCAGAACTAGCGTCTACTTACAATATGATGGTAATGGAAGACGATCCTTATGGCGATTTAAGATACAGAGGCGAAGCGTTACCACCTATTAAATCCTTTGATCAGACTGGACACGTAATTCTTCTAAATAGTTTCTCTAAAACTATCTCACCTGGTTTACGTGTCGGTACAGTTTTAGCAGAGCCAGAAATCATACAAAAATTAATTATCGCGAAGCAGTGTGCTGATACCCATACTACTAATTTGACACAGGTAGTTTGTGCAGAATTCCTAAATCGGGGGTTATTACCAGGACATTTAAAAGCCATTGCACCAATATACTCGGCACGAATGGATGCAATGTTAGAAGGTATTAAGAACTACTTCCCTACTGGTACACAATATATCCAGCCAGAAGGTGGTCTTTTCATATGGGCAGAGCTGCCTGGTGAGCCGGATATGCAAGCACTACTAGAAAAGGCAGTAAGAGACTGTAAGGTCGCCTTCGTTCCAGGTAAACCATTCTTTGTGAATCCGGAAGACGGAAGAAAATCCTTACGGTTAAATTTCTCTTCAAATACTCCAGAAAGAATTGAAGAGGGCATGAAACGCCTGGGCGGAGTGTTATCCGGAATCGAAATTTCTTGAAATTTTAAATACCAATAGGTTTATTTAACCTATTGGTATTTTTATTTTATTAGTAATCTTTCATCTACACTTAAAATAATTGTACAGAAATGAAATCAATTCTGTTATCATAAATGATGCTTCTTTTTGTAAAGTGTTCTATGCTATTTACATTTTACAAAAGAGCGCCTTTTTGTGATTTATTCACAAGAAAGTATTTATAGTCAATACACGCAAAATTTATATAAAATGTTTGATAAGCTACTATAAGGTAGGAGGGTGTCTATGGAAAAAGAAGAATTTTATGAAAAAGTCAAAGAAAATCCTTTTGTGGCGCTTGGTGACTTGGTTTATGATTTTCTGTTCGATAATATTATTACAATGAAAATACTGCCAGGATCAAGAATTAATGAAGTAAAGATTGCGAAAGAATTAGGAATTAGCCGTTCACCTATACGAACAGCAATAGAACGACTGGTTAATGAACAGCTTATTGTTAAGGAAAGTGGTAAGTACCCCTTTGTTGCATTAATCACACCTGATGACTGCCTGCAAATTACGCAAGCTAGGGTTTTCATTGAAAGCAATGCCAGCTACCTTGCAGCTCAGGCAATTGATCAGGCAAACCTTGAAAAACTAAAAATGTTGGCGCTGAACTTCGAAAAAATTGTGGAAAGTATTGAATTGAATGGTTTTGAAACTTGCGATCATGAATTTCATAGTTGCATCGTCAATGCTTCTGGCAACCCTTACATTATTGAAATGTACAATTGTATTCAAAGCCGAGTACTTAGGTATCGATATTATTTGAGACATCGCCTGGGAAATCAAACTCTGCAGACAATATTGAAGGGGAATATTAAGTCCCACCGGGCCATATGTTATGCTATGGAGATTGGCCTTCCTACTATCGTCAGGGATGAAGTTGCACGTCATTCAGACGCCATGCGTGATATCTTTGCTAGGTGGTAGCAAAAAGCTGAATCTTAGTAAGGAGCAATAATAATCATCCCTTAGCTGATTTTGCTCTTTCTTGACTTGTCCGATACTTGAAATTCAATTTATTTTTTAGACAAGACAAAGCGAGAGCATTTCGAATCTTTATTTTCTAAATAAATTTGTATTCATATCAGATTAACTCGTTTTTTCCATGAATTCTCTTAAATCGTAAAGTAGAGTCGGACCTTTTTATAATGAAAATTCCTAAACTTGTATATTCACTTTTCCTAATGCTATCCCATCCATCAGCTGGTGGTTATTTCCATAAATTCTTCGATTAACTTGCATGTTAGTTTAAGTGCAATTCTTCACAATGTTTTTTTGCATAAATATCCGGTTTTGTTAGGAAATATTATTCCATTAAATACTTCTTATAGGCATATTCGAGGGTGGGTTCAAGGAAGTTCTGCATGGGAGGTGAGCCTATTCACAGAATCCTCACTTCGCATCGCTACATTGATACAACCCTAATAAAGAAATCAATGTTTCTTCCTTCATTGTTTTCCTCGCCGAAGCTTTTTCCTCTCACTCAAAAAGCAACCCACACAGCAGCCGCCCGTATCTCCTCCAACACGGTCTCCAGAACTCATCGCTAATGAAGATAGCTATCATTCACCGTTCGTAAAAGTACACTTTTGCGAACGGGGCATTTTTTTATAAAATCACCTACTTTTAACGTCCGTTAAAGTATGGATAAACAAAGTGGGAAAAATTTTGAACGAGAACAATATCAATTGTTAAAACGAATGATCCGGAAAGGGGATGTTCTTTACATTCATTCACTGGATCGTTTTGGACGGAACAAGGATGAAACCCTTAGATTCTAAGACTAAGTGTTTTTATTTGTCAGATTGACTTAAGGTTGTAAATGAGAAAGGTGTCACGATTGTTTGCTTAATTGGCTAGTAATTTTGTTCTTAATCTTGACATTTCTTTATCCATTAAGGAAGAAGCTTTGGCAAGCTCAATTAGCTGCTTTTGAGCATCCTCAGGTATAGTCTCGCCTTGATATTTATAGTTTAGTTTATGCTCGGTGGATGCCCAAAAATCCATAGCGGAAGTACGAATTTGTATTTCTGCAGGAACCCATATTATTTCGTTGGATAGGATGACTTGGGTTTCTACAATCAGGTGCAAACTTTTATATCCGCTCATTTTCGGGTCCTGAATATAATCCTTTACGCGTATCATTCGAATGTCTTCACGTTGCTCGATATGCTCCTTCAACATATATACGTCATCAATAAAACTTGTGACAATTCTAACTCCCAAAATATCTCTTATTTCATTCCTCACCGCTTCTTGTGTTAAAGGAATTTCTTTTCTTTGTATTTTCTCCACCAAAGATCTTAATTTTTTCATACGTGTTTTCATATGTTCAATAGGAGAATAGCCATGTTGTGTTTTCCACTCTAAGTCAATAACCTTGAAATCACTTTCTAATTCATGTAATGCCATTTGGTAAGGTAAAAAGAAACCCCTCCAATTGTCTAATACTTTTTGAATAACCTCGATTTTCATCTTTTTTTTCAGCATGTCCACAGCCCTCCTGTTATTATTCTGTTATCATAACCAAGATACCCTAAAAAAGACAAACAAAAAAATACGAAAATTAATCAAAAGTCAACTTCAGGAATGGATCGAATGCCTTCCCATCTATATCAAGGCTTATTTGTCGATTTCACTCTGCGAAGTTTGAGTAAATAACAATTCTTGCAAGCCAAGGAAACGGCCCTTCTTTATTCTTTAATTGCTCCATTGAATTAAAAGCTTAAATATATGCCTCTTACGTGATCTTCTGCTCTTAGCCAATCTTTGACGATAGTATAAGCAAGTCTAACAAGACTTTGTGTGTACTTATCAATCCATACTTCTAGAACTTCCTTCTTATTCAAAAATTCGCCCCCTATTCAAAATTTTATTGTCTTTGTTTTTTCGAAAGTAAGATGCATTTAAATTAGGAAAGGTTCCATTTTTTTATCATAATTAAAAAAGGGCTAAAGCTTATCCACATTTGGACTTACCTCTGTCAAGTAGACAACTAAAAAAGGCTATGCTGCCATCTGGCATCGATATTCAATCGGTGCGAGGTGGCAGAGGCGTTTTTGGAAACGTTGATAGTTATAAAAATAAATATAATCTTCAATGGCTGCTTATAGTTCTTCTTCAGATTCAAAGTGATTTAAATAAATACATTCTGATTTTACATGCGAAAAGAATGATTCAATACATGCATTGTCATGGCAATTTCCCTTACGGGAGTGGCTGCCAATAACACCTAGGTGTGCTAAATACTTATGATTGGCGTGAGATGTGGACTGAAACCCCTGATCCGAATGGAGAATGGTTCTGTACACATTTCTTTTTTCTGTTACTAAATCTAATGTATCCATCACAAGCTGTAAATCATTCCGTGAAGACAGCTTCCAATCAATAACCTCTCTCAAAAAAATCTGTTCAAATCAATCGCTTTCTGCACACATGATTTCTACTTTTAATCGTATCCGTATCTTAGATACGACAGTGTTTCAACTGCCTGATCATTTTGCCACTGACTATCAAGGTTCAGGTGGGAGTAGTAATATGGCAGGCGTGAAAATCCAATTGGAATATGATTTACTGAGTGGTCAATTCATACCAAAATATAATTGTTTTTTACATTAGTTAAATAAAACCTATATATTAACCCTGTACAATTATGCATGAGATCAAAGAGAGGTGAGGGTGAAATGAGAAAGGTATCGTTCATGTTGGCTGTTATGGTTTTAGTTGTGTCACTATCATCTTTAGTCGGGAATGCTTTTGCCGAAGAGCAGGAATTCCCGCGCGGAAAATCGGTTAATGTCAATGTGATGTCTTATAATATTCATCACGGCGAAGGGGTAGACGGCGTTTTGGATTTGGAACGAATTGCACGTATCATTGAAGAGGGGGAAGCCGATATTGTTGGTCTGCAGGAAGTGGACAACCATTTTTCCGAACGCAGTGACTTTCAAGATCAGGCAAAATGGCTGGCAAACCGGCTTGGAATGTTTTATACATATGCCGCGAACCTTGATTACAAACCGTTAAATGAAGGTGAGCCACGTCGCCAGTATGGGACAGCCATTTTAAGCAAGTACCCAATTTTAAAAGCTGAAAATCACCTGCTGCCGAAAATTGGAAATACAGAACAGCGAGGACTGTCGGAAGTGACCATCAACGTGAAAGGGAATCACCTTCATGCTTATAACACACATCTATCACATTTGACTTCAGCTGAACGTCAAATCCAAATGGAGGAAATTATCCAGATTACTGGTGAATCAAAAGGGCCAAAAGTTATTATGGGTGATTTGAATGCGACACCTGAAGTTAACGAAATGAAGCTAATGTATTCCAATTATATTGATGCATTTGCAAATCAAAATGAGGCATACACTTTTCCTGCGGAAAACCCAACAAAAAGAATCGATTATATTTTTACCTCAAATAATATTGAAACAAATGGTGCCCGGGTGATTGACACTCTTGCATCAGATCATCTTCCATTGATGACTACGATTGTGCTGGATCGGGCTGAGCCTTTTAATAATGGAGAAAAGTAATTCTTTCGGGGTCCCTTCGCTTTTTGCGAGGGGCTTTTTTAAAACGTGCTATCTGTCAGGTTAAATCACAAAAAATTTTCAAATTTACCCTAATTATTTAAATGGTAAAAAGGGTAAATGATTTTTAATTTATTTTTGCTAAATCAGCTAATAGATTCTAATGTGTTATTCAATTAAAGGGCACGATTGTAAAAGATCCTAACTAAATATTTAAACGACTTTACTGTTATATTTTTTTCTTCTACTCAAGTACTCTAAAACTGCATGTAATTTTTCGTCTATCGTATATTTAGTCAAAAAAACTGCACCTCCAATTGTTAGATGTTGCCTAACAATTGGGGTGCAGTTCAAACCCTTGGCTCACTCATAAATCCATCCCCCTCTTTAATCAACTAACGTAGATATCCAATCGCTCTATTAGGTAGGTCCTTGTATAAACCCCTAGTTTAGTGGATTGCCACTTTACTCCAGATGAATGAAGGAAATTTGTAAAAGATCTTGATTATTTGGTCTTAACTCTGCCTTTAACGGACGCCACTCATCATATCATTTACCGGGACATTCTTTTAGCAATGAAACCGAAAGCTTGTCTTATCAACGTTGGTCGTGGAGCATTGATCGACGTAGGGGATTTAATACTTGTTATGCAATCGGGACATCTTCAGGCAGCAATCCTCGATGTATTTGAGAAAAAACCGTTGCCAAAAGACCATGTCTTCTGGTCAATGTTGAATGTGTATGTCACTTCTCATCTGTCAGGACCAAGCACTACGGACGGAGTGAGCCAATTTTTATGTAGAAAATTTAAAACGATTCTTACATGAACAACCATTACACGGATTAGTAGATCCAAAACGTGGGTATTAAAAAAGGATTTGTTGTCAAAAGGGTTAATTCACCATGTGGAAATATATGTATCCTGTAATTGGACCTAAGAAGCTTTAGTCATTTTTAACTATATTAATAATCAGTTTATTCTGATATTATAAAAGGGATAAAGGGTAGAGGAGGAAATAACATAAAAAGCTTATTTTCAATCTTAAGTACCTTTGTGTTAGTTCTGGTAGGTGGATTGGTATTAGGAACTTCTTCAGCTCAAGCAAGTGTTCCTCAGTATTCTTTTCAAACAGAAGATGGAAAATGGGATGGTGAAATTGGAAATCCTAACATAGGTAGTAACTTAGAGGTAGAACTAGTTCCCCCTATCTATTTAAAGACCTCTTCTGGAAGTAAGTTATTGACTAATTATAGTAACATATGGGCTCGTCTCTGCAATGCTAGTACGGGAAAGTGCACAGGCTATCATAGTTTAGCAGGTGGAAAGACATTGTTCACAGGCATGAAAATAGGTAAATTTTATGTTGATGTGAAAGATGGATACTCTTCTGGCAATGTATATGGAAAACTACAAATTGTTTTCAAATAACTTGTATTACTTGCTACTCATTCTTAATGGGTAGCTTTTTATATGAAAAGTTTCTAATATAAATTAATATCTAAATATTTTTGTGTAATTTCCTAAGATTGAGCTTTACCACGGCCCTTTTTTCCAGAAAAGAAGCGCAGTTTACTGACATGACTAGTAGGTTTACAAACGCTACACGAGCCATAATACTACAAGATACAGAACATGGTGCTTGTGTAGACATGAAATAAAGTTTGATAATTTGTTAATGAACTAACGGGGCAGGTTAGTTTATTGATTTTATTTCTCTTATTTGGAGGCAACTTGACTGATTTAGAAGAACAATCAACGACTACTTTAATAGCTCAACTAACATATAGCCCTCTATATATCATCACTGTAGTAATTGCTCTTGGAGTACTTATTTTCTTACGAAGTGAGAAGGGTTGCTTAATGCTTTTTTATAAAATATGCGCTGTAGGTTACATTATCATCTATCTCCTAGCTATTTATTTTTATTTGATAAACCCGAATTGATGCACAGTTTGATGCCAACTCTACAATAAATCTTAATGAATTAACAGGTCCGTTAGTGGAATAAGGAACATTAAATTAATCAAACTTTTTTATAAAAAGTAATTCTGTAAAATAGAAAATAACCATCGTTTTGTTCAATCTTTGTTAAAAACGATGGCTTTTTGTATGCAGTAAAATCAAAGATTTAGAGTAATCTTTGGTCAAACTTTATTCTAAAGCTACATCAACTTTATGAAGTTTAATTTCTTGAGGGCTTTGTTTGTGTAGCTATTTTACTTCGTGAAAGGGGCGAGAGGATGACCAGAACTTATAGGGGAAGTATTATTTTTCAAGCATAGGCATCTTGTCCAAGAGGCTAATAAGATTGGTACTTCTAAATGAGATGCACGAAAAAAGGAGAATCTGGTATTAATTCATTTAAGGGGTAGCCTCACATAATCATCAAGCTAAGAAAAACAATTACCCCCAAAACGAAAATTTTAGAAGTTCTTTACTGGATAAAGCTTAAATTTTTCATCTTGGGGGATATATCGATTGTTAGCTTGAGGGGCATGTGGCGGTACCCCATAAAGAGCAAAAAAACTTTTGCTCAATGTTGAAGTTTAAGTAAAAGTTCAATCATTAAACTTAAAATATTGGGCTTTAGGGAACTCGTTTCCCTTAACTCCGCAGACCTTTCGGCTCGGAATATTCTAGAATATTCTTGAATGCGTTACTGCGGCTTTACTTACATTTGTAATTTCAATTTTCCTTCACTGTTTTATTATTTTCGACATAGAGTTCTATTGAGTGATTTATCCACGAATACTTATCTGTATATTTTTGGGTCTAATTAAACAAGGGTAGTTACTAACTAAAATTTATATTATTTTTAAATTTTTCTTTTTTCGCACAAGAGTGGAGATGTTTACTTGGAGTTTGTCAGCACATTCCTGCATAGTAGCAGTCTGTAAAAGCATTTGTGTAATATACCGTTTTTCGAACTTCTCCATAGCATCTTTAAGAGGAACAGTAATTTCTGATGTGTTATAGTCTATATTTTGTATAAGTATTTTTGTCTTCTTTAAAATTGAAGTTGGTAACTCTTTCAAAGTAATCCTACTATCTTCACTCATATGATACATTCGCTCTACGATATTTTTTACCTCTCGAATATTACCTGGCCAATCATATTCCAAACACTTTTCCAATACAATGGTATCCATTTTCTTTTCAATTAAGTATTTTTGTTCTAATTTTTTTAAAAAGTAGAATAGAAGTGCAGAAATATCTTCTTGTCTTTCTTTTAATGGTGGTATTGTAAGATTAAGTACATTTAGCCTGTAATAGAGATCTTGACGAAATTTTTTTTGTTCAATCAAAGATTCAAGATTGCAATTTGTTGCTGCAATAATTCGCATGTCTACTTCGTAATATTTTGTTCCTCCCACTTTTCTTATTTTGGAGTCCTGTAAAACATTTAATAGTTTAACTTGTAATGGATAGGGAAGATCCCCAATTTCATCTAAAAAAATCGTACCTTTATGCGCCGTTTCAAACAAACCTTCTTTTGACTGATTAGCTCCCGTAAACGCTCCTTTTTCGTAGCCAAATAATTCTGATTCTAGTAGATTTTCTGGAATTGCTCCACAGTTTATTTTAACAAAATTACCCTTTCTTTGACTTTGTTTATGAATGTATTGGGCTATGACATCCTTCCCTACTCCAGACTCTCCTAGTAGTAGAATAGGAGAGTCATTTTTTGAAAAACGCGATGCAAGGGAGACAATTTGGTGCATAATCCTGCTACGGTATATAAGCTGATCCTGCGTATCAAGTTGTTCTTTGACTTGTTCTAATGCTATTTGATAGGCAGTGTTAATTTGTTGTACTTCCTCTAATTCTTTTTGTAGTCGATTAATTTCGGTCACGTCTCTTACACTTGTAACTACAAATTGAACTTCGTTATTATCATTTAACACAGGTGTTGCTGTAAGCATGGCTTTTTTGCCATTGTAATAAGAGACCATTGAACTGTGCATTTTTTTCGTTTGAATTGCAACTGTACTGGCGGAATTGGGTAGTCCACCGTTCTCCAACAAATTGAATACGCTTCCAAAAGAATTCAGATGTTCCATAGACATTCCGGAAATTTCCAATAAAGCTTGATTGTATAAAAGTGGATAACCACTTTTATCACATACAAATAAACCATCATAAGAAGTGCTAAAGATGCTAGTGAACAATGCAATAAGTTGATTATTATCTTTATTTTGAAAATGGGGGGCTGTATACATCTTATTCACATCCTTACTATTATTTGGTTTATATTTACTTTTTTGTAAATTATAAATATTTAAAATATTTAAAATTCATTATACATACGCAAAAATGCATATGCAACATATAAAAAATCAAATAATAGTTTGTTAAATCAGTATGAAACCATTGGCATGATTATTGCTTGTTTATTATTTAGTAATCTTTTTAAAAGAGATTAAAGGGAGGAGGTAATTCTAGTAGACAGTTATAAACGAAACCAAATGGATGAGCTACTCATTTGAAAGAAGTGGATGTCTTCAAATAAAACTATTAGAGGTGACTATTAGTGAAAAGTATTCGGGAATTAGTTGAGAGAGCGGTGAAAAAGAATCCAGAAAAACCATTTCTCTGGTGGCAAGGGGAGAATACATCAAATATCGAGATGTATAGGCAGATAGCTAAAGCAGCCAATGGATTTCGTGAAATAGGTATTCAAAGAGGAGATCGTATTGTCTTAATGTTGCCAAATCTCCCCGAATTTCTCCATATCTGGCTTGGATTAAACAGTATTGGAGCTTCTATCGTTCCTATTAATACCTTTTTTAAGGAAGAAGAAACCGCATACGTTATAAATCATAGTGAATCTATATTAGTGGTTACATATCAGGACTATTATCCATTGATTAAAACTATTTTGCCGCGGTGTCCGAAGATTCAAGAACTTGTGGTCATTCAAACAGAAGGAGAGTTGGAAATAGGAATTGATTATCATAGTCTGGTTCGAAGACAATCTGATGAACTACCTGTAGTCGATTTAGATGAAAATGATGAAGCTTCTATTCTTTATACGTCAGGAACAACTGGTCATCCAAAAGGATGCGTCCAATTACATTCTTATTATCTTATTGCAGGTTATCGTTATGCACAAAATATGAATCTAACGGAACAAGATTGTGTAATTACTCCTCTTCCATTGTTCCATATGAATCCACAAATTTTATCCACTATGGGAACGCTATGGGTTGGAGCGAGACTGGCTCTTGTGGATCGTTTTCATCCGAGAAGTTGGTGGGATAACGTACGTAAATCCGGGGCAACCAAGTTCCATTATCTTGGGGTAATGCCTGCAATGTTGATGGGACAAGAAGAGACGGAAAATGATGCAGACCATCCTCATTGGATTGGTATGGGTGGCGGTGTTCCTTCTAAATTGCATGGTGAATTTGAAAAACGTTTTAATGTAACCTTACTTGAAGGTTTCGGGATGACAGAATGTGGTTTAGCTATCTGTACCAATGTGGATATGGAACGAAAAATAGGTACAGGATGTGTAGGTAAAGTATTTCCTGAATACGAAGTTATGGTGGTGGATGATGACAATCATGCAGTAAAATCAGGAGAAATTGGGGAGCTTGTGTTACGCGGAAGTGATTCTTTCAATCGCCGTCGCGGTTTTATGAAGGAGTATTATAACAATCCGGAAGCAACCGAAGATGTATGGAAAAATGGATGGTTTCACACTGGTGATTATGTAAGAACGGATGATGAAGGGTATGTTTATTTTGTAGATCGTAAAAAAGACATCGTTCGTAGGTCTGGTGAGAATATTTCCGCTTCTGAAGTTGAAGACTCAATTAGAACACACCCTAATGTATTTGATGTAGCTGTGGTTGCGGTGCCAGATGAGATTCGTGAGCAAGAGGTTAAAGCCTATGTAATCAGACATGAAGGTGCTTCAGTAGAAGTGGAGGATCTAATTGCGTGGTGTGAAGAGAGATTAGCATATTTTAAAATCCCGAGATATTGGGGTTTCTGTAATGAATTTCCAGTTACTAATACTGGGAAAATTCAAAAGCAAAAACTTCGCACAGAATCGGAAGACCTTCGCATCAATAGTTATGACAGCGTAGATAAAATTTTCCGTTCCAAGATTCAGATTTAAATATTCAATAATTAATTTATAGTGGGAGGGTAAAGAGTGAAGAGGATAACAGATGTTGCATCCATTGCAGGAATAGGAGAGACAGATTATGTTCGCGGTACAAATAAAAGTACGCGTGAACTTATTTTAGAGGCTGCTGTAGCAGCTTGTCATGATGCTGGAATTGAAACGGAATCGATTGATGGAGTTGTCATCCCTTATTCAGATGTAACCAATGAAGATTTTGTTTCAGCGCTTGGTATTAGGGACTTAAAGTTTCACGCCCATGTGAATATAGGAGGAGCGAGTGCGACAGCAGGGGTGTTAATGGCTGCAGGAGCTATCGCAGCTGGTTTGGCTGACCGTATTATCGTTTCAACGGGATGGACTGGATATAGCGGATTAAGATTAGGAGCAGGGAATACAGATCTTATTACATCACAAAAATTACCTGGTTCCGATTTTCGTACGAACTTAGAATTTCCATATGGAATGATTGTTCCAATGCAATGGTACAGCTTACATGCCAATAGATGGTTTCATGAAACAAAGGCAGATCGCTCTGGAATGGAAACGGTTGCTTTAACAACTCGGAAACATGCTCAATTAAATCCAAAGGCGTATATGAAAAATCGTCCGATGACACAGAAAGACTATCAGTCCTCCCCATTTATTGTGAAACCTTTTCGGTTATATGATATTTGTATAGAAACTGATGCAGCAGCAGCCGTACTCGTTATGCGATCGGATGATGCACGGGATTACGGGCGTCACTCTCCTATCTATATTGCTGGAGGAGCCGAAGGTCACGCTGACCACCCAGATGATTTGATTAGTCGACCCGATATTTTGAACATGGGGATTACAAAAGCGGCACCACGAGCATTAGAATCAGCAGGAGTTACACTGAAAGAGATTGACTTTGCAGAGATTTATGATTGTTTTACATTTATTGTTCTTCGTCAGTTAGAGGAAATCGGATTTTGTAAGAGAGGAGAAGGTCCAGAATTTGTTAAAAATGGAAGGATTAATCTGGGAGGGGAACTACCTATTAATACCCATGGAGGACTTCTTTCGCAAGCCCATGTTCTTGGTATGAATCATGTGGTGGAGGCCGTCCGCCAATTACGTGGGGATGCGGGACCTGCACAAGTAAATGATGCTCATATTGGTCTTGTAACAGGTTACGGTGATTTTGGCGATGGCTCGATTATCATCATGCATAATTAAAATAAAGAAGGAGGAATCATTACGTGTCAGAGATAATTGCTAGACCATTCCCGGTTATTAATCAGTTTTATGCTCCATACTACCGCGGATTAAAGGAACGTAAAATTCTTATTCAATGTTGTACAGCATGTGGACACATTCAGTGGCCACCACGAGACCTCTGTTTCGAGTGCCATGCTAATCAACTATCATGGACCGAAGTGCCTCAAGTGGGCAAGGTCTATACTTATTCAGTTTATTATAGAGCTTTTCACCCTTGGTTTAAACAGTATCTTCCGATGGCGGCTGTTGTTGCTGACTTAGGAGAAGGAGTGCGTATCCTTGGTAACTTTTTAGGAAACGTAGAAGAAATCGTTTGTGAAATGGAAGTAAAAGCAGTGTTTGAGGATGTCAACGACGAGATTACATTACTTCATTGGGAAAAGGCCTGATATTAAGATGATTAATTAATTATAGGAGGTTAGTGATAAATATGAAAGAAAATATTTCTACCAACTCTATGGATCAACGGCGTGGCAGTTATCGTTGGAAAGTGATTATGCCAATGCTCCTAATTATGTATCTATTTGCTTATTTAGATCGAACCAATATTTCATTCGCGATGACCGGCATGCAAAACACCTTCTCTATAACCTCGACCGTAAGCGGATTCATTTCGGGAGTTTTCTTCTTTGGATATATGCTACTGCAAATGCCAGCTGGTCATTTAGCGAGTCGTAGCAGTGCAAAGAGAAATATACTCATTCTTGGATTCTTCACCGGACTTTTTGCGACCTTACAAGGAGTAGTCAATGATGTTCCCACCTTTATCGTAGTTCGTTTTCTCTTAGGAGTAGCTGAGGGGGGCATGCTACCAACTATGTACGTGTTGATTGCTAATTGGTTTCCTGAAAGGGAACGAGGGCGTGCCACAAGTACTTTTGCGCTTTATCAAACACTTGCTCCTTTAATTATGTCACCAATTTCTGGCCTAATCGTCGCTTCAAGCTGGATTGATTTTCCAGGTTGGAGATGGATGTTCATTTTCGAAGGACTAGCCCCTCTTGTTTTCGCATTTATTTTTTATTTAATCGTTCCTGACCATCCAGAAAAAGCAAAGTCGAAACGATTGGGTGAAGAGGAGCGACGTTATCTACTTGAGGAATTAGATAAGGAAGAGAAAAAGCCAAAAATTATACAAGAAAAGAGCTATTGGAGAGCTGCGCTTAATTGGAATTTTATTTTTCTTACGTTATCTTGGGGGGCCATGGTCATTGGTAACTATGGGGTCAGTATGTGGTTACCTGTAATCATTAAGGGAATTTCTCAATATGGGTATGCAAAGATAGGTTTTATTTCTGCATTACCTTGGTTAGCTGCGACTTTTGGTATGATCTTGACAGGAATTATTAATGATAAATGGGGGAATAAACGGTCTTTATTGTTTATTTTGGAGGCCATTGCGGGAATATGTCTTTTCAGCACGGCTTTGATTGGGACTAGTAATTTTATATTGTCCATTGTATTTATTAGTCTTACGTTAATGGCTTCTGCATCTGCAACTGCTGTTTACTTAAMGGCGCTGTCTGAATTATTTCCAGCGAATATGCTTGGTGGATTGACAGGTATTTTTTCTGCAATAGGAAATTYGGGTGGYTTTTTTGGGCCATTTATTGTCGGAGCTCTTATGTCAGGTGGAAATAAAATTGCAGGCTTGCTGTTTTTATCGGGWATTWATATTATATCGGCCATTTTGGTTACTTTGGTGAAATTACGTAAAAAGTCTACCGATGTTCCATCTAACTTWACACAGGTCCAATAATTTATATAAATTCATTTTCACTTAAATRATTCACCTAWATCTATTATCGTAGTAATCTCAAATCAAAAGGTTTCCAAAATTGAGGAATCAGCTTTTTTTCGTAATAAATAAGTGACAKWGRTAAATATCTAAATRCTCATATTCAAATATGCTTGTGTAAAATCGCATATGCAAAGTTAAARGGGGTATATACTTTATTTTCATTACTTTATTTCCTTTCAGATAGAGAATCTAGAGTTGGCGTGATTATTACTACTARTATATTTCGATGAAGGTAGGTAGAAAAGGTCTTAAGAACAACTTGGTATAGTATTTGCAATATATTAAGTAATTCTCCCCCTAGAAAACTCAATTAATGGACTCATCCAAATAAGTGCAGTGGAATAATCGAAAAGTGAGGAGGCATTGGAAAAATAAATGACTTACGTCATTCAGTTTAAATATTAAAAAATGAAATTTAACTTTATTTATAGGAGAGATGGGGATGGAAGATATTTTCCAAGAAAGGTTAGAATATTTATACAATCTTTATCCTGTTTGGGAGAGAATGACTATTAGTCAGCGGTTGGAGCGTACTGTATCTAAGTATCCAGAACGAACATATATTTATACCTCACATCACTCTTATACTTACCAAGAAACAGATAAATGTATGAATCATCTAGCACAAGGATTAGTTAAATTAGGAATCAAAAGAAGGGACCACGTTGCTTGTCTACTGCCTAATAGTCCAGAATTTATTTTTAGTAAATTTGCGGTATCGAAGGTGGGTTGTGTCAATGTTCCTCTAAACTTTAAGGCAGGAACTGAAGAATTAGAATACTTGCTAAAACAGTCCGATTCAAAGTATTTAATTATGATGGATAATTTTGCAGGTATCAATTACATTGATATGTTAAATGAGATTGATCCCGATCTTTTATCAAAAGGGAAAAGTGCAAAGTTACCAATGCTTTGTCATGTTATCATCGTTTCCCCAAATAACAGACAATACGAAAATACGATAGATTTTTATAATCTCATTGAAAAGGGGAAAACAGTAGGTGATCAAATCAAAGAAACGATTCGAAATATTCTCCACTACCCCGAGGAAGTATCAGATATTTTGTACACCTCAGGCTCTACCGGCAAACCAAAGGGGGCAATGCTTACACATGATACACTTCTCCGTTCATCTTTTGCTACCTGTTTGAGTCGTGCTTATGAGGACGGGAGACGTATTTATTTTCCATTACCTTTACACCATTCTTTTTCTTACGTCGAAGGTTTATTAGCCGCTTTATTTGTAGGAGGCATGGTTATTCCACAAGCTGTTTTCAAACCCCAAGAGACTCTTATATTAATAGAGCAGAGTAAAGCTACCGATATGTTAATTGTCCCTACCATTGCCCTTGCATTACTAAACCATCCAACAATTAAAGATTTTGATCTGACTTCCCTAAAATCTATCATGTGCGCGTCTGCACCTGCACCTATTACTTTATGGAAACGACTTCAAGAAGAATTGCATATTAATGAGCTGTGTACCGCTTATGGTATGACGGAGGTATCTGCAGCGTCTATGCATACGGCACCTGGAGATTCTCTTGAAATTATTACTACGACTGTTGGAAGGATTATGCCGGGTGGAAGTAGTGGATTACCCGAATATGGCTGGCGCAATACTCAGTACAAGGTTATTGATCCTTTTACAGGAGAGGACTTGCCGCTCGGTTCTGAAGGAGAGTTAGTGTGCAGGGGTAACATACTCACAATAGGTTATTACAAGAAACCAATGGAAACTTCAGGGGTGATTGATAAGGATGGTTGGTTAAAAACAGGAGATTTAGGAAGAATTCGTGAAGACGGCTATTTTGAACTTACCGGTCGAAGTAAAGAATTATACATTATTGGTGGTGAAAACGTAGCACCAAAAGAAGTAGAAATTATACTGTCTCGTCATCCAAAGATAAATCAGGCCTATGTCGTTGGAGTTCCAGATGAAAAAATGGGAGAGGTAGGAATGGCATTTATCACCATAAACGATACTGAAAGAGCTTCAGAAGAAGAAATTAGAGAATACTGTAAAGAAAAACTAGCAAAGTTTAAAATCCCTAAATACATTAAGTTTATTTCAGCTGATGAATATCCTTTGACCACAACAGGGAAAGTTCAGAAGTTCAAGTTAGTTGAACAAGCCATTGAAGAATTAAAGCTAAAGGATGTTCGTGAAAAAATGACCAGTAATAAAAGGATGTAACCACTTCAGAAAAGGAGATTCAGATATGGAACTTGAAGAGCTACAAAAATTAATTAGGAAATGGATCAAGAAAGAAGTCTTTCCTAGGGATCAGACTAAAGAACAAATCGTTCAACTTTTACAGAAATCCGGAGAACTTGGTTACATGTCTTTTATGTACGATGATGAACAAGAATGGCAAGATAACGTTGTAAGCGCACAATTATGTTATTTGCAAGAATTAGCTCGTACTGGAAACAGTTCATTGGCATATGCAACCTTCATTCAGTCTATTGCTTTTGCCTTTCCAATTTATACTTGGGGTTCCGAAGAGCAAAAACAAAAATATTTAAATCCTGTAATTTTAGAAGGTAAACTAGCATCTACTTCCTTGCCCGAAATAGAACAGACACTATTGACTGCAGAGCAAGTAGATGAAGGATGGAAAGTAACAGGAAAAAGTAGTTATGTTGCACCATCAATCGAATCTGATTTCTATATGTTTACAGCGTTAAATTCTAATAATGAGAAGGTTTATTTTATAATTGACAAAGAGAAGATGCAAGATGCCAAGGTCATACCTACGCAGATGATGGGTTTCGATCAAGTTCAGTTTTATGAAATAGAAATTGAAGCCATGCTCTCTAAAGAATATGTCATAGATCCATCAGTGGCATCCGAATCATCGAGATTAAACTTTAGTTTTAAGGAAGTTCTTGATCTTTCTTTAGCAATAATTGGTGTAGGTATGGCTCAAAAAGCTTATGAGTTGGCTAAGAGTTATGCGAATGAAAGAAAACAGTTTAACCAAAAAATAGCAACAAATCAGACTATATCTCATCGACTTGTCGAAATGGCTGTGGAGTTGGAGGCTTGTGAAGCGTTAATTTATTCAAAACTAAAGCATGATAAAAGGCACCTCGCTGTACTTTATCCTGCTTCAACAGGGGCCTTAAGACGAGATATTTTAGAAACTGTTCACGAAATTACGGACAATGCATTTCAAATATTTGGTGGGAACGGATACTCGATGGAATACCCTATACAAAAGCTGTGGCGTGATAGTCAACTGCTAGTACTAATGACTTGCTATGATAATGAAGAGATTGCTTATATTGAGGAAAAGAACATAACGATGAATAAAGATGAAGCCATTTTCCATCGTAAATTAGAAGAGTTTATTTATCGGGAGGTCACGCCCAATATAGAGATATGGGAACAAGACGGGGAGGTTCCACGCGATTTATTTGAAAAATTTGGACAGCAAGGATATCTCGGTATTAAATTTAGCAAACAATATGGAGGCACAGAATTAGGATATCAATGGGATGGAAGATTTATTAAGGAATTAGCCAAATGTGGTTCCGGTGGGGTTACCGTTGGAATAACAGCTCATACTTCTATCGCAATTACAGCAATTGAAAAGTTAGGAACTTCAATGCAAAAGGAACAATATTTACAACCAAGCATTCAAGGAGAGAAAATAGCTGCACTTGGCATTACCGAACCTCATGCCGGATCGGATGTAGCCTCCATGACTACTACCGCAACACGAGAAGGTGACTACTATCGTATAAACGGATCTAAAGTTTTTATTACAAATGGTGTTAATGCGGACTATATTGTATTGGCAGTTAAAACGGATCCGGATAAAGGCTATAAGGGCATTAGTTTCTTTATTGTAGATACAAACCTTGAAGGTATCTCTTCAAGTAAAATTGATAAACTGGGATGGAGAGCATCTGATACAGCGATTATTTATTTGGAGGATGTTAAAGTACCTTCTGAAAACTTGTTGGGAGTTGAAAACCAAGGCTTCTATGAAATCATGAAAAATTTCCAGTGGGAACGTGTCATGGTTTCATATTTTTCTATAGGTATTGCAGAGAGGTCATTAGAAGAATTTTTACAAAGTGATAAAAACACCATTGATAAAGAAAAAGAAATTTCTAAGGTTAAGGTGGACATTGAAAAGGCTTATGTACTTGTGGATAAAGCCGTTAAGCTATTTGATAGTGGTATAGATCCAACGATAGAGTCCACAATTGCTAAAATTTATGCAACAGAAATGGTAACTCGTATTACATCAAAAATACTTAGATTAATGGGAATTGATGGTTGCAGAACTGATTTAATTTTAGAAAGACAGTGGCGTGATGCAAGGATAATGACAATAGGTGGCGGTACTTCTGAGATTATGAAGGAAGTTTTGGTCAAACGTTTAGGAATTATTTAAACCACTATTAACTGGAGTTGATAAGAGTAAAGGCCACCGTTGTTATTTTCTGATTATTTTTTATTTTCAATTAATAATTCTGAGGTTATAAACAAAAATAAATTACCTTCTCCAAATTGATTACACAGGCGATCATAGGGCATGAGTATGATTTAATCTTTGGTGGAAATATGGTGGTGGATTCCGCATCTGGACAAGTTGCCATCTAAGCGACCGAAGCATTAGGAATCCTTATGTCTCTTTAATTAAAAAACACACTAGTAAATGATGATACTGCTGAAACCGTGCAACACAAGGCAGTAACAACTATACAATAGAGTTCCCTATTCAGTTTATTAGCTGGATGCATATTTATATTAATTAGCTCGGAACGCTCTTGAGATAAATGAAATACTGGTCAAGCGAATTGGCTTGAGTTAAAACTAAAATAGAAATCGGAGTGAACGAAATGGAAAAGAATCAATTTGTCTATTGGAGTAAAGAGGAAAAGGTTGCCGTCATCACGATTGACAATCCTCCTTTAAATGTGCTGAACATTACTGTAGCAGACCAATTGAAGGAAACAGTTAAGCAAATTGAGAGCGATCCAGACATATACGCCGTAATTGTTACTGGTGCAGGGGAACGAGCATTTATGGCGGGAGGTGATATCACATCATTTCCCCCGTTACTTGGAGTTGGAGTGGAGGAAGTACGTGAATTCGCACTTCGCCTCCAAGAGCCACTTAATTTGCTGGAATCTCTTGACAGACCAGTGATTGCTGCTATTAATGGATTTGCGCTCGGAGGTGGTTGTGAACTTGCATTAGCCTGCGACATTCGAATAGCAGAAGAACAAATTCAAATTGGTCTGCCTGAAATCACATTGGGTATACTGCCAGGTGCTGGCGGAACCCAACGATTGTCTAGATTGGTTGGGAAATCAAAAGCAAAGGAATTAATGTTTACGGGCGATCGATTATCTGCTGAGGAAGCGAAACGAATTGGATTGGTCAATCATGTAGTATCGAAAAGAAAAGCTCTATCTGTTGCGCGAGAAATTGCTACAAAGATTGCACAGCATTCATTTCTTGCTTTATCTCGAATAAAAAGATGTGTGGATGAAGGGATGGATTTGACATTACGAGAAGGGTTACAAATGGAAGCAGGGTGTTTGGGAGAAGTATTTCAAACGGATATTGCCAGAGAAGGGATTTATGCTTTTCTTGAAAAAAGGCCAGCACGCCTTTAAAGTCTTCTATCCAGTTGTTGTTTCAAATCACTAACGTATCGGTCTACTATTTGTTCAGAAAGCATTTTAAAAATGCGCTGTTTTTTGAAAAAAGGGAAGGTCACTTGTGAACACTCCCATTTTCTTTGTTAACTACTTTGTTTTTCTAGACCCAAATAAAAAGGTTGACCAAATTAACTTGGTCAACCTTAAAATACAAATGGAAGACAATAAGCTTTATACATAAATAAGGCGTACTACACAAGATATGTACAAATTTGTTAGTACGCCTTTATGCTATATACCAAAAATATAATGAAATGATAGTTTATCATAGGTGATTAAAACACTCGTAAAAACTTTACAAATACTGGTAAATCAAGCTACATACGGATTACTTTAGAAACTAGTTTTGTTTCTAAATAGTCTTCTAACCCATACTTTCCACCTTCTCTTCCTGATCCACTTTCTTTCACTCCACCAAAAGGAGCTTGGACAGCAAATGGTGCTGGATCATTAACACCAACCATTCCATATTCTAACTTTTCTGAAACTCGATGTGCTCTTGAAAGGTCATTCGTATAAAAATATGAGGCTAACCCGAATTGTGTATTATTGGCTTTTTCTATGACCTCGTCTTCAGTACTAAAGCGAATTAATGGAGCTACTGGACCGAATGTTTCTTCATAGGTAATTTTCATCTCTTCATTAACATCAACTAATACCGTCGGGGCATAAAAATATCCATTTTTATATTCATTTTTCGTCAATGCTTTACCACCACAAAGAATCGAAGCTCCTTTACTTACTGCGTCAGTCACATGATCGTGTGATTTATCTACCGCATCTTGATTAACCATTGGCCCTATCTGAGTCTTATTATCTAGCCCATCACCGACCACCATTGTGGAAACTCTATCGGTAAATCGGTGTGCAAATGTATCATAAATCGAATTGTGTACATAAATACGATTAGCGCATACACATTGTTGGCCAGTAGATGCAAACTTACTACTAATTGTACCTTCAATAGCAAGATCAATGTCTGCGTCTTCAAATACGATAAATGGTGCGTGTCCACCAAGCTCCATTGATACACGTTTTACTGTGTCAGCAGATTGACGAATAAGTTTCTTTCCAACTTCTGTTGATCCGGTAAATGATATCTTCCGAACATCCACACTAGCCATTAGTTCTCCTACAATGTCAGAAGAATTCCCGATAACAAGATTAACTACACCTTCAGGTAGACCAACTTCGTCAAACACTTTAAAAAGCTCAAGAGATGATAAAGGTGCCTCACGGGATGGACGTAAAATAACTGTACAACCAACTGCCAGTGCTGGTCCTAATTTTCTAGCTCCCATTGATAATGGAAAATTCCATGGTGTAATGCATCCAACGACTCCAATCGGCTGCTTTAGAACAGAGATTCTTTTGTTTGGTGCAGATGCTGGAACTAAATCACCATAAACGCGGCAGGCCTCTTCAGCATACCATTTAAAAAAGGAAATTGTATTCCCTACCTCGTAACGAGCATTATGAATGGATTTTCCCATTTCTCTTGTAATTATTTGAGCAAGGTGTTCTTTTTTTTGTTCTAATTTTTCTACTACTCTGTGTAAATATGCACCACGCTGTTCTCCAGTTAATCCGGACCATAAGGGTAATGCACTTTTAGCTGCTGCTATCGCACTTTTGGTTTCTTTCTTTCCAACTAAAAATACTTTATCTACCAATTGGCCATTTGCAGGATTTTTAACTTCTAAAATAGGATCAGTCACCAACCATTTTCCATTGATATACATTACGTTAACGCTCCCTCCTCTTGGTATAAAGGTAAGACCTTATTATAAATTTGAACAATGTCCTCTTTAATAACTTTTCGCGGATTATTTGGAATTGTTCCTTTATCATCCATTGCATCATGGGCTAAACGATTAACCATTTCCTCTGTGAATTTTATCCCTAGATAATTAAAATCTTTTGGAATACCTAATGATTGATTAAAACTATTGAGTAAATATACAAGGTTTTCCGCAGCAACTTTGTTATTCTGGACTGTTAAAGAAGAATCAAAGATTCTAGCAATCTCAGCATACTTTTGGTAGTTTGAAATTAGATTATATTCAATAACATTAGGTAGTAGAATCGCATTAGCCAGACCATGTGGGACATTGTAAATAGCTGACATAGGATGTGAACAAGAGTGGACGAGCCCAAGACCTCCAAGACTAAAGGCCATACCAGCAATTGTACTAGCTAAATGAACTTGTGATCTTGCTTCAAGGTATTTAGGATGTGCATATGTCGATGGCAAATTTTCTACAAGCATTTTTATTGCTTGAATAGCTAAACCTTCAGTTATTGGCGTTGCACGAATAGCTGTAAAAGCTTCTATTGCATGAACTAATGCATCTATTCCTGTTGCCACAACTACTTGACGTGGTAGAGATGAAGTTAAGATTGGATCCACAAATGCGACTTTAGGTGCCAGCATCGGAGACGATACAACATATTTTCTACCTGCAACATGATCCGTTACTACTGCCACAGTTGTTACTTCGGAGCCGGTCCCAACTGTTGTAGGAATAGCAAACAATGTGGGAATTTCGTTAACAATTGGATTTTCTCCCCGGCGATAATCGAGGATGTGTCCTGGGTGGCTAACTTTAACACCAACAGCTTTTGCGAAGTCCATCGCACTTCCTCCACCTACAGCAAGAATCATGTCACATGATTCAGCCTTATATAATTCTGATCCCTTCATGATTGTAACTGCATGAGGGTTAGGCTCTACCTCTGAAAATACAATTGCTTCAATTCCGTTATCTTTTAAAAGAGAGTATATTTTATCTGGTATCCCAGCCTTTACAAGTCCTGGGTCAGTTGCGATAAATACATTTGTCTTATTATATTCTTTAATCTTAACAATTAAGTTTTCTTCAACACTATTGACACCAAAAATAACATTTGTAGGTAAAGTAGAGTTAAAGGTTTGTTGATTTAAATACATAATTCTCCTCCTGTAAATAGGCAATCTACACCTACCTTTTAAGAAATATGATCAATTGTATTACTTAGTTCATGTGGAAAGAAGTCGGAAAGAACTCGGAAAGAACTCCGACTCCATCAGCTTTCTATTTTATTTTTTGTCAGCAAATGCATGATCAAAAGCAAAGCCGTTATATCCTACTTCCTCTAGAACCTTCCTATAATTCCCTAAACCACCCATATAGAACCTGACCGCATTTTTCTTACCTGGAATATTGGCTCCGAAAATCCATGATTCAGCTTTTGGAAATAGTGTCGCATCTGCGATCGTACTGCATGTCGTAAGCCAATCATTCTCTGCATCCTGAGTAGGTTCGATAGTTTTGATGTTTCTTTCCACCATGTACTTAACGGTGTCTGAAATCCATTCGACCTGAGTTTCAATGCTAGGTGGTAAATTGGTGAAAGGACCGTTCGGACCGAGGATCATGAACAAATTTGGGAAATCTGTATTCGTTATGCCTAAATATCCTGTCGGTCCATCCTCCCATTTTTCACGCATTGTGACACCACCGCGACCACGCAAATCCATCCTAATATAGTGACCATCTACCGCATCAAAACCAGTAGCATAGATTAACACATCAAGCTCATATTCTCCGTCTGTGGTGCGTATACCCTTTGGTGTGATTTCCAAAATGGGGTTCTCCTTGACATCAATGAGAGAAACATTATCTCTATTGAAAATGTCATAGTATCCATTATCACAAAGTGGACGCTTTGCATAAAGGCTAGTCGGTGTCAGCTTTCTTGCTGTTTCAGGATCCTTGACGATCTCCCGAATCTTTTTACGGATGAATTCGCAGGCTGCTTCGTTTGCCTCTGGATTAGTAGCAATGTCACTGAAGGTTCCAAACATGAAACGGAAACCACCGCCTTTATTCCACGCTTCCTCGAACACACGATCTTGTTCCTCTTTCGAAACGGAAACAGCCGGCACTGTACTTTCATCGAAACCGAAGGCCACGGCAGAAGACTTAACTTGCTTCCAAATTTCATCGTAATTTCCCTTTATCTTAGCGATATCTTCTTCAGATTGAGGTCGCTTACCAACCGGTACACTGTATTGAGCTGAACGTTGAAAAACAGTCAGATGCTCCACCTCAGGAGCTATAGCAATAATTAACTGTACCCCAGTTGATCCAGTACCAATCACACCAACGCGCTTGCCCTTAAGGTCAACACCAGACTCTGGCCATGCCCCAGTGTGATACTGTTCGCCCTTGAAGGTCTCTCTGCCTTTGAAGTTCGGTACGTTGGTTGCAGATAACAGTCCAAGTCCGGTCACAAAGAATTTTGCAGTAACTTCATCCCCTCTATCGGTCATAATTTGCCATAAATTTGTCTCCTCGTTGAAATGAGCTGCTGTGACCTTGGTTCTAAACTGGTAGTTGCTACGTAAGTCAAATCGGTCGGCGACGTGAGAAAGATATTCAAAGATTTCCGGCTGGGTTAAATAAGTATTCTTCCACGTCGATTCTTGAAGAAGCTCCTTGTCGAAGGAATATCGATAAATATAACTTTGGGTATCTGAAAGTGCTCCTGGATAACGATTCCAGTACCAGGTTCCACCAACATCTGCGCCTGTATCATATGCACGTACCGTCAAGCCTAGTTCATTTTTAAGCTTGTGAACTGAATAAAGGCCTCCGAATCCTGCACCAACTACAACGGCATCAAAATGTGGAATATTGCTTTTATTTATTTGACTCATAACGTTTCCCTCCCTAATAGTCGTCTTGTCCATTTTGTTAGAGTGCTTGATACCAAGTTGCTATCTTACTGATCTCCTCATCCGCCTCAGGAGCGCGACCAGCAAGGATTGGGAAAACATGTTGCATTCCCTCTACGACTGACAATGTTGCCTGTACTCCTGCTTCAGTAGCACGAGCATACAAACGACGAGAATCGTCAAGAAGTGTTTCGGCTCCACCCGCATTTATGTAAAGTGGAGGAAAGTCCTTGAAATCAGCATACAGAGGGTTAGCTAAAGGATCCTTAAACTTTGTGATGTCTTCTCCAAGTAACATTCCTCGCATTCCTTCTAGAACTCCTCTCGAACAAAGCGCTTCGGTCTCAGTGTTACTATCAAGTGTACCTCCAGATAGTTCCATATCCAGCCAAGGAGAGAATGCTATTACACATCTAGGAAGTTCTAGAGCTAATTCGCGGAACTTTAGTACGGATGCTACGGCAAGATTTCCACCAGCAGAATCACCTATTGTCCCGATATCCTTAGCGTTAATGCCAGACTCTAGTAACGCCTTGTAAACTGCGACAGCATCCTCTATTTGTGCCGGGAACGGATTCTCAGGTGATCGGCGATAATCCAAAACTAATGAAGACACTCCTAAAGCCTTTGCTACGTGACCAGCCAACTTGCGATGACTTGTTGAAGATCCTACAGCAAACCCGCCACCGTGGGTATAGATTAGTACCTTGGATTTGTCACACCCGATAGGGAAGACCCAAATAGCATCGACACCGCCGACCCTGTCGGATTTATAGGTCACATCCACTGGTTCTATAGTAGGCTTCTCCCATTCATCGAAAAGACTTCTCATTTCAGCCATCGTCATAGATGGGTTACCTGCCATACGATCAGTCCAGTCCTGATATAGTCCTCTTAAGAAATCTGATTCCTTTGATAAATTCGTTTGCATTTTGTAAGTATTCCTCCTTATTTCCTCATTATTCCCACCAACTTATTTGGATGTGATTCTATTAAATAAGTTTTCTAGGGGGAGAATTACTTAATATATTGCAAATACTATACCAAGTTGTTCTTAAGACCTTTTCTACCTACCTTCATCGAAATATAYTAG